>NZ_JBHVQU010000116.1:9293-12260 GCF_042886655.1 Peribacillus sp. NPDC058002
ACTCGAATAAGGTTGAACATACTTTGTAAATAGAAAATATTAAATACAACATGGTTCTATTACGTTTTTACGATATTAGTAAAAATGAGTTACCGGGAGATAACGTATTTAATTTGATGTACTGAAAATCGCTTTGCTTTGCTTTGGTTCAATATCATTGGAAATAATTATATGTGGGTGCTCAGTTTGGTATTTTACCAATAATTCGTTGATATTTTATGGGTTTTCGTTAAAAATGCGATTTTGTTTGTCAATTTAATAACGAAAATCCTTCATCCAGTAAAGCATTACTTTTCCTTCTTAGTTCTTCATAATGTATTTCTAAATTATACAAGCTATTGAGAGTGTTGTAATTCTTGACAATTTGCAAAATTCATTTTAACCATCTTTCATCCAGGCAGATTTTTGAAAAATGGGAACAAAAAAGAAATGAAGCGCAAATTATTATGAAGAAAAAAAGAAACCTTTTAATCAAAGGGGGAAATAGTAATGTCAACCAAAGCGCGTAATATTGTTGATGATTCACCATTAACGAAATTCCACATGAAATTAACAATATTTACAGCAGGTGGTCCTTTTCTTGATGGTTATATACTTAGCATCGTTGCAATGGCTTTAATCCCATTAAATCAATCATTTGAGATCAATGGTTTATGGAACGGGCTACTGGGGTCTTCTGCTTTAATTGGAATATTCATTGGTGGAATAATATTCGGCTATCTAACGGATAGGATTGGCCGAGAAAGCATGTATCGTTTGGATCTAATAGCATTTCTTGTTTTATCCATACTTCAAATATTTGCAACAAATGTCGAACAGCTATTCATTATCCGAGTGTTGTTAGGTATAGCCATAGGGGCTGATTATCCAATTGCCACCTCGTTGTTAACGGAATTTGCACCTAAGAAATATCGAGGGAAAATGATCGGATTCCTTACTATATCTTGGTATTTGGGTGCAACTGTCGCTTACTTTGCAGGCTACTTTTTATTAAACTTAGGACCGGATGCTTGGAAATGGATGTTAGGATCAAGTGCTATACCTACATTAATTGTTATATTTATGCGTTTAAATACTCCTGAATCACCAAGATGGCTTTTAAGCAAAGGACAGAAAGAAAAGGCATTACGAATCATGAAAAATATCTATGGGGAATCCACGACACTAGAAGATATTCCTTCAGGGCCAGTTCAAAAACCAAGTCTCATGAAACTCTTTTCGCCCGCCTATCGAAAACGTACAATTTTTGTCATGCTATTCTGGAATTTTCAATTAATCCCGATGTTTGCGATTTATACATTTGCACCAACTTTGTTAGAAACCTTTAATTTAAATAAGGGGGATTTGTCCCATATTGGATCGGCATTAATTTCATTCATGTTTTTAATTGGGTGTACGGTCTCTATGTTCTTTATTGATCGCATTGGACGGAGATCTCTCTGTATCGGGGGCTTCTTTTTTACCACAATCGCCCTGCTAGGTCTGGGGTTAGCACCTGAAGCAAGCGGTTGGATCATCGTTAGTTTGTTCTTTATGTATGCATTTTTCGCAGGAGCTCCTGCTATTCTTGAATGGGCTTATCCAAATGAACTATTCCCGACAGAAATTAGAGGAACTGCAGTTGGCTTTGCTACAACAGTAACCAGAATCGGTGCCTCAGTCGGAACATTCGGTTTACCAATTGCTTTAGCAACATATGGAGTTGGACCCACGATGCTATTGGCAGCAGGATTGAACGTTATCGGATTACTGGTATCCGTCTTTATGGCACCTGAAACAAAGAACCTTAGCTTAGAAGAAGCGAGCCATGATGAAGCGAGCAAAATGGATGAAAAAGAGGATGTATCAAACTATTAAAAGAAACGTAACTTTAAAAAAATTTTGAAAGTAAAAAATGAAAAATGAAGTTACATGGCAGACTATAAAAGAAGTCTGCTTTCTCTATTTTTATAAAGATAGATTAACACTTTATCATTATTCAAAAAAATTAGGAGTCTTCTTAACATAGTAGCCATACAAAGCTATTTTATAAGTTTAGGATGACTCCTTTTTATATGAAAATTTTGATTCGGAAAGATACTCCCTAAAAGGGGGGAATCCTGGTTGTAAAGCACTAACTAAAGCGGCATCCGTTACCGTGATATGTTCAAGTTCTATTAAAAGGAGTAAGTTATAACCCTCCCACTTTGGCTTTTTGCTAAAATAAGTAATAATTAATAATAAAACCAATGTTACAACCAACGTGCGAAAGTGGTCCAGATTGGTGACAGCTACGAAAAGATAGAGGTTCCAGAAATAAAATTACCTGCCCAAAAATAGTTGGCCAGTAAATAAAAAGGGCACCTTTTTTATATTTAGTATAAAAAACTCAGACAAGCTTCCCTGTAACAATATAACTAATACTCCTATTATTGTGATGACCAACAACAATTGAGATACTCCTCTTTATGTAAGGATGTGATACTTGTGAGGAATATTAGAGTTGGATCTGCCTAATCAGTGGCAAAATAATTGGAATTAGCTATATGATTATTTTCCCGTGTGCATTTTCTTATTTATTACGGAATGTATCAGTTTGAGAAATCGGAATCGGACTAAATGAGTCAGGAGAGTTTCTTTTGATTTTAATTTCTACCTTTACTGCAATTTCTTGCTTTTTTTATTGGTGGGTGAAATAACGAATGAGCAAATATTTGGCGGCTTATTTGTGCTTTTGGTGTTTATTTAACTGCAGGAATACTTGATCAGAGGATTAAAATGATCAAGGAAAACAAGCAAATATAATATAAAAGTTATTTCATAAAAAAATCTAGAAATAGTTTGAATAATATGAAATACTTTGAAATATCACTAGATGTCTCGTATAATAATTGGGAATAACTCCCTGGTCTGGCCGGAAGATTGAATTTGTTTATAGCTAAAAACTATAGAAAGATATTTTATTAAGAGAGTAAAAGGGGGTACTGA
>NZ_JBHVQU010000117.1:0-12092 GCF_042886655.1 Peribacillus sp. NPDC058002
GGTTCAGGAAATGTTAATTGATATGTTTATTCAGGAACCCGTCCTTACTACCAAAAAGAATATCCTTGCAAAAAAGATCGATGAAGCCTTGGATATGAAAAACAAACCTTTATTCTTAAAACTAAGTTCTGAAATGAACGTTTTACTAAAACAGTTTGGCAATTAAAATGCATGAATAAAAAAAGCCTAATGATCAAAAAAGCCTCCCATAATGTCGGGAGGCTTTTCTAATTATCATCACTCTTTATGAAACATCCCCATGACCTCGGCTGTTTCGGTTATATTGACAAAAGCATTCGGATCCACTTCTTTTATCATCGTTTTTACATCGGTTAACTGATAACGTGTTATGACTGTCATCATTACTTTACTCTTTTCTCCTGAATATGCACCTTCACCATCCATGACTGTAATCCCACGATAAAGGTTGGTCAGGAGCTTGGTTTTCATTTCGTCACTCTTTTTGGTAACGATCATCAAAGTTAATTTAATGTGATTGGAATGGATCGTATCGATCACCTTTCCTGCTGCATAAATGGAAATCAGCGTATATAAGGCGGCATCCCAACCAAAGATGAAGCCTGAGATAACCACCACAACTGCGTTCATCACCGAAAGCAATGTACCAAGTGGAAAGTCGCTCTTCTTTGCCAATAGCATGGCAATGATATCAAAACCGCCTGAAGAACCTGAAGCGCGAAAGATGATGCCTATACCAAATCCCGATATGATTCCGCCAAATAAAGAAGACAAAATCGGATCAGTGGATATTCCGTGAACTGGAATGAAGTATAAACTGACGGATATCACGACAACTGATAATATCGTATAGGTGATAAAACGTCTCCCTAATTTCAAGTATCCAAGAATGAGCAATGGCAGGTTCAACAGAAAATTCAATATCCCTGTGTTGACCGGGGTGATGATTCCGAACATAATCGCAAGTCCACTAAGTCCGCTGCTTAAAATTAAATGAGGTATCAAAAATAAGTTATAGGCTAATGCAACAAGCACTGAGCCCATAGTGATCAACAGTACATTATACATATCCGATCTCCTTAAAACGAACTGGGAATTTAATTTATTATAGTAGAGAACCTTAGATTTTTAAAAATAATAGTTTTTTCTGAAAACAACTTACAAACTTACATTTTTCCGATATAGAAGAAAAAAGCCAGCTGGTTTTCAGCTGGCTTTCAATCACCCTTTGTATCTGTATTTTCAACCGTTGAAATCCTCTCGAGCATGGTTGGATGGGAATACCGCAGCCATTTAACCAGGAATGGTGGGTTGACTTGACTCAAGCCCGACCTCGTGAGTTCCTGAAACGTCGTGATTGCTGATTCTTTATCCCCGGTCATTTCTATTGCATAACGATCAGCCCTTGTTTCTTGATATCTTGAAACATAATTGGACAGCGGACTCGAAGCAAAGAGCAGCACAGACGTTATTAAGAGAAATAAAGGAAGAGAAGAAATGCTGTCAATAGAACGAACCTTTAACAGGTGGCCCCAGCGTCTAATGATAAAATTCATGATTTTCGATGTCAGCCACAAACCGATTAAAGTCAGTCCTAAATAACCTGCAATCCCTATATAAATATGCTTTTCCACATAATGAGCCATTTCATGTGCCATGATAAAAAGGATTTCATCTTCCTTCAGTTTAATCAGGGTCGTATCCCAAAGGACTATCCTTGAGTTGGAACCTATGCCTGTCACGTATGCATTCAAGGCATTTGTCTTTTCCGCCATATTTACTTCATACACGTGTTCAGCAGGAATTTCAGCCTGTGAGGCAAGTGCCAATATCTCCGTTTCCAGCTCTTTATTTTTAAGCGGATAGAATTCATTATATAGCGGATCAATCAATACAGGCTGTACAAACATCAGGAACAAGGTAAATGGAATGGACAACATCCAAGCATAGAGCCACCACTTCTTCACACTTTTCTTCATTAACCAATACAAAACGGACACGATGATGAACATCATCCCGAAATTCACCCAGAATTCGATGACTCCATCCTTCATCCACGAGGTGAAACTTTGTGTACTTATATGGTAACTCCTGCTCATCCGATATCCAATGAAACTGATCGGAAACAGTGCCAGGTAAGAAATAACGGAAAGCCAGAATAAGTAGATGCCCGTTCTGACCGCTTTCCACCTCGAGACTGCTATTGAAGACTTTTCAAATGCTTTTGAAAATCCGAATAATAAAATGAAGAAATACAGCAGCCATTCATATGGCGTGGATACGAAAAAAATAAAATTCCGCAGTCCTGAATACTCTTCGCTAAGCTTTAGTTCCCTTGCATTAAGGAATGTTGCAGGATCTGCTGCAGTTCCACGCAAAGCTTCGGGAATCGAGGTATCAGCTCCATAAAAAATATACCAATACATTGCCGCTGCATAAAGGATATATAACAGAATCGCTCTTCCAGCCCATTTTCTAACCATGTTGCCCCTCCTTAAACGAATCTCCCTCTTAATAGTTTAATCCAAAATGGACAGGTTAGAACCCCATTTCCCTTCTATATTATTTATTCCTTTCAATCTCCATCATTTTGTTTAGTTTTATTTTCTATTATCAACCTTATGATTTAACAGAATACTCCTTCAGGCAAAAATGCATTTCCGGGATAGTATGGGCATACGAGGAGGTGAAATGATGAATATGCAGGGATATTTTATAAAAACCGGAGGGCCGGGAGGTTTAAGGCAACGGCGAATTAATCCCTTTGCCGCCACCTAATTGATTTGATGTAATTCGTTTCATCAAATTTTTTGGAATGTGAATTCGTCAGAAGCCGACTACGGAACGGCGGGCATGAGTAGGATTAGTCACCCCTTTATCCCGTTTTTTTGAAGACTATACAAAAGTGCCATAAGCTCCGGTCGATTATTAACATTCAGTTTTCTGTAAATGCGGCTTATATAGTTTTTTACCGTGCCGACGGATAGAAAAAGCTTTTTTGAGATTTGCTGATTTGTTTCACCTTGGGTCAGCAGGATAAGCAGTTCATACTCACGTTTAGAAAAGCCCCCCAATTTTTCGATTGCCTTATCCAAAGTTACTGTTGACCTTTCAGCATCCTGCTGCAGCTTCTTCATTAAATTTGTTTTAAATGAAGCAGGATAAACTATCTGACCGTTGGCACATTGACGGATTGCCGACAGCACCTGTTTCATTCCGCCATCCTGTAACACATAACCTGCTGCACCATGGCATATCGCTTCGATAAGATAATGACCTTCTGAATGGGCAGTAAAAATGATGAAAGGAGTGGATGGATATTTTACCTTTAAGATTGGCATGACTTCCTGTCCATACTTCCCTGATGACCGGGCATCAATAAGAATGACATCTGGTATGACTGATGATGTGTGATTAAAATCAAGAACGTCCATTTCATTTCCAGTCACCCCTATGGCCTTAATGTCTTCTTCTTTTTCGATGAATTCCTCAATTCCTCCCTGACCACCATATATCAATAGCTTAATCGACTTCATAACATCACCTATAACTTTCATTATTTGTTATTAATCCGATAACTTTTTAAAATTGCCGCCGCGAATAGTTCTATTGGTCTATACTTTACATCATTAATTCACCTGATAACAAATTTAAACTGTAAAATGCTTAAAAAGTGTACCTCCTGACAGTAAAAAGGCTATCATCCGTTTACCTTCAGGATGATAGCCTTTTTCTTTGTTCCTCATCTATGAGCGTATCAAGTTTCATGATGCTCTCCTTTGCCCGGGGAAAATCAATTTTGCGATAATGGTGTTTTCCACCTTCTTCTTCATCTTTTTCGTCGGCCCATTTGACGACTTGCTGAAGCGGTGTACGAATAATATCATTTGAAGGTAAGAACGAATCGGTGTGAAATAAAATGGCGAGGGAAATGGTCTTTGCCTTTATCGGGTTTTCTCCCAAGCGGATTAACAGTTTATGTGCTCGTTCTGCACCTTTGATGGGGTGAATATCATTTTGTTTATACAAATCATAATCCCATTTACCATTGCGATACCAGGTGAAATGCCCCATATCATGCAAAAGTCCAGCTTTAGCAGCAATATCAGGGTCGACATTATATTCGTTTGCCAAGTGAAACGCATGGTATGCTACTGCAATTGCATGTGCCAGGCCTGAACGGTTCAAGTATTTTTGAGCAATGGGATGTGTAAAAATATCCAAAAGCTTTACATCTCTCATCTAACCCCTCCTTACAATTATGTGGAAATTTTTAATGACAATCATAACTCTTTTCGAAACAAGAATCAAGGTTTTAAGATTCTCCAATATATTTTATGCAGCCTGCTACACTTTGCTTGTACAAAATAAGGACCATGCCGGTTATAGGCAATGATCCCTGATGGTCAATGAATATTCAGTTTTGCAGTACATGGTTTTTCAAGGATCGGCGTAATATTTTACCAGTCGCATTTTTAGGAAGTTCATCCAAAAACTCGATTTTTGCCGGTACCTTATATTTGGCCAAGTGTTTCAAGCAATAGGCGAGCAGTTCTTCTTCCGTCAATGCATTGTTTTTCTTTACTACAATGCATTTAACCACTTCCCCTTGATTGGGATCGGGAACGCCTATGGCTGCTGCCTCAACTACTTCAGGATGGGCATACAGAACCTCCTCCACTTCACGTGGATAGACATTATAGCCACCGACGATGATAAGCTCCTTTTTACGATCTACAATGAAAAAATAGCCTTCATCATCCATCCTGGCTAAATCGCCTGTATATAACCAGCCATTTTTCAAGACAGCAGCTGATTCTTCAGGCATTTTATAATAACCCTTCATTACATTCGGACCTCTGACAACCAATTCTCCTACCTCATTGATCGGCACTTCTTCTCCAAGCTCATTGACCACTTTGTTTTCCACCCTAAGGATGGAGGTTCCGATGGATCCCGACTTCCTTGGACGATCCAAAGGATTGAAGCAGGTAACAGGGGAAGCTTCTGATAAGCCATATCCTTCTGAAACCCTGACATTAAATTTTCGCTCGAATGATTCAAGAAGGGACACTGGCATGGCGGATCCGCCCGATATGCATATCCGCAACGACTTCAAAGCATCTTCTTTTGCATCCGGGTATTGGAAAAGAAAGTTATACATCGTAGGCACTCCAGCAAAAACGGTCGCACCATATTTTTTGATTTGCCTGAATATTTCCTTTGGACTGAATTGCGGGACAATTAAAAGCGTACCTCCGCTTATCAATGGGGCATTCACAACTACCGTTAAACTGAAAACATGGAACATTGGCAATGTCGTAATGACGCGGTCACTTTCCGAGATTTTTAAATATTCACCAATATCATGCGCATTGGAAAATATATTGGTATGTGTGAGCATGGCCCCCTTTGGTTTCCCTGTTGTTCCGGAAGTATAGAGTATGATTGCCGTATCTTCAGGATCCAGTTCTGGCCCTTTAAAACCGTCATCCCCCGATTCGATCATTTTTGTAAACGATTTCATTTTCGGATAGATATTAAATTCGCTAATATCCCCATTATCCTGCTGCGTTTCACAAATAACATATTGTTCTACGCCTGAGAGGATCGGGTTCATTTTCTCTAGTAAGGGCAAAAGCTTATCTAATGCCACAACAACCTTTACATCGCCATTATTCAGGATATAACCAATCTCGTCAGGTGTGTAAATTGGATTGACGGGAATGACGGTTGCCCCTGCTCGCATAGCCCCATACAACGAAATGATGAAATGTGGAGAGTTCCCCAATAACAGCGCAATGTTATCACCTTTTGAAACACCAAGCCTATGTAATTCGTCTGCGAACTTCGTAACGGCTTTATCCAATTCCCCATATGAAGTGGATTGATCCATAAAGTAATATGCTGGCTTATTCGCCTTTTTTATAGCCATTTGATGAAGCTGTTCAGATAAATTCAACTTTCTCCCTCCCCTGCAAATACCATGAATGAATGGTCATTCATTTTTTTGGTGAACTAAATACATTTTTATTATATTAAAAGAAAGCTATTACAGCAACAATTTTATCCATATTCAAGCAATTACTGTCATTATTAGGCACAAAAGCCGTCCTATTAAGTCGGGACGGCTTTTGTGGCTTAATATATTAGGGCCAATATTTCTTCTTTCGTTACATTGCCAAAATAATGACGAACATCGGTCTCATCTAGTACCCTGCTGATAGCTTCCTTTTCATAACGTGTTCCAGTAAGCTTTTGTTCAATATCCGCAACCTCTCCGACCCCGAAGAAATCGCCATAGATTTTACAATTTTCAATGATTCCCCTGTTCACTTCAAGGCGGATATCAACAGACCCCACAGGGAATCTATGTGAGTTTTGCAAGTTGAATTTAGGCGATTTTCCGTAATTCCATTCCCAGTTTTGATACCTTTCTTCAGAGATTTTGTGAATTTTCTCCCAATCCTTCTCCGTTAAAACGTACTCTGTAACCTTTCCGCTATCTTTGAAAATATTTTGCAGGAGGAATGAACGGAACTCTTCAACAGACATCGGTTCTTTTAAGAAATCAGCGATATTACCGACACGGCTTCTTATTGATTTTATCCCTTTGGACTCGATTTTATCTTTTTTCACTTTTAAAGCGGATACAATGTGATCCATTTCTGATTGAAACAGCAATGTCCCATGACTGAACATTCTGCCCTTCGTTGAAAACATCGCATTTCCCGAGATTTTCTTTCCTTCAGCCAGAATATCGTTACGACCGCTCAATTCAGCATGTATTCCAAGTTTTTCAAGCGTTTCCACTACAGGTTGGGTGAATTTTTTAAAATTATGGAAACTATCCCCATCATCCCGCGTAATGAAACTGAAATTGAGATTCCCCATGTCATGATAAACCGCTCCACCCCCGGAAAGGCGGCGAACAACTGTAATCCCATTTCCATCTACATAATCGGCATTGATTTCTTCAATCGTATTTTGATTTCTTCCTATGATGATTGAAGGACGATTAATGTAAAATAGAAGATAGGTTTCATCTATATTTAAATGTTTAAGCGCATATTCTTCGATGGCGAGGTTAATTCTTGGATCGGTAATTCCCTTATTATCAATAAAAAGCACAGTTGTTCCTCCTTGTAGACTTCATATCACTGATGTTTCATTTATAGTTGGAATTCGAGATTGGTTTTAGCTACAGCTATTTCCCTTTTGAATACCTTGGATGCTTCTTTTTTCAGTTGATCAAGATTCCCATAATGAGGGAGATGAGTTAACAGCAATAGCTGGACGTCAGCCTTTTCCGCTAGCATGCCCGCTTCTCTTGCCGTCATATGCCCCGCCTTTGAACCATCCATATCACTGTAAAAATTACTTTCGCATAATAAAACGTTTGCATCTTTAGCAAAATCCGCCAGCTCATCCATATATGAACTATCCCCTGTGTAAACTATCGCATGATTTTCAGCTTCAATCCTCATTGCAAAACAAGGGACTGGATGATTTGTTTTCATGAACGTAAATTTACACGGTCCAATGGTTAAGGGCTGATCAGCAGTGTAGGCTATCCCCTTTGTCACGTCTTTATAAGTTAACTTACCAAACTCGACTTCGTCCAAATCATGACCATAAATGGGAATCGTCCTTTTTTCGCTGCCCAATATCTGCTGTATGAACGCAGCGTGCTGCAGGACACCAATATCCGCTACATGATCCGGATGATAGTGGGATAATACAACAGCACCAAGATCCTCCGGCTTCATATGGTTTTGCAGCTGTGATAGAACACCGCTGCCACAATCAAGCAGAATGCGAAAATCTTCATATTCAAGCAAATAGCCGGAACTTGCCTCATTTTTAGCTGGATAACCGCCCCAGCAGCCAATTACGGTGATTTTCATGCTTAGGCACTCCTTTTTTTCTCTCAATGACTTCCCCATTAATATAAACTATTCTTGCCCTTATTTCACCTTTTTTACTTATGTTATAAAACATTCATTGACATATAGATTCTGTTATAATACAATAAAACCATAGAAAAGCGAATAATAAAAATAATAATTCAGGAGATGATGTTCATGATTCAAAGTAGCGTTGAGTTCTTTAAAAACCTGCCTCCGAAACAATGCATGGAATGCGGAAAAAAAATCGAAGAACAGCACGAATGTTATGGAAACCACTGTGATCATTGCCTTTCTGGAGAGTAGTATTCTTGTGTTCCACCATCCGCTTCCCAAATAGCAGGATGAATTTATATAACCTTCAGTTTCGCAGCTGAAAAACATCCCCAATAAAAAGAAGAGATACCGAGGAACGGTATCTCTTCTTTTTATTGGGATTCATTGCCTTTCAGCAAAAAAATAGAATTATCAATTTACGGATAATCCTTTGAACAAGTATATTTTAAATAGTTCAGCAATTTCCTCTTTCTCTAATGGGGCATGGTTCCTTTCCCAATCAAAAATCAGGGCAAGGTACATCTTTAGCATCAGGAAAGCTGTTATCTCTGGATCGCAAGGCTGTATATAGCCCTTATCAATCGCTATTTTTAGTTTTTCCTTAATGTAGGATACAATGGCTTCTTCCATTTCATTAACCATTTCCTGAACGGCCGGCGTACCAATATCCCGCTCTTCCTGAAGAAGTTTTAAAGATAATTGATGTTCCTGCCTGAACTCCAGAATTCGATATACGGCCCGATGCAGATTTTCAAAAAAGGAGAGTTGGTCATCCAAAGATTGTTCCGCTTCATATTTCATTTCCTCTATCATCCGCTGAACGATTTCTTTAAACAGCTCTTCTTTATTTTTATAAAAGGTATAAATGGTCCCTTTTCCCACATTGGCAATTTTAGCGACTTGATCCATCGTCGTTGCCTTATATCCAAAAAGTGAAAACGACTTGGTCGCGGCTTCTAAAATTAATTTTTTACGATCAACAGACATTTCCCACCTCGATCCTGACCAAACGGACAAAATAGTCATTATGTTCAACGATATCATATCAAAAGTATTCAGTCTTTTCAATTAAATTTTAAATTTTTTAGAGAAAAAATGGCCATCCTCATTAATGGACAGCCACTCTTTCAAAGGGTATTTATTTAAATCACTCAGGTAACGTAAAAAAAGCTTCGCTTTTCCAGGTGTATGGCATCTATCAATTTCATCTGAAAATATGTAGTGCACATTGTAAGCATGTTTAAACCAATCTCCCCTATGGATTGATCATTTTTCCTGTAATTTATTTAAAATGATTGTGGCCAAAGCATCGATGAATTCAGGTTTAACATTGGGCATATCCGGCCTATAGTAGCCTGCACCAATCTCTTCCGTCACAACCTTACATTCATAATCGTTATCATAAAGAACTTCAAGGTGCTCGGCAACAAAGCCAACAGGAATATAAATGAAAGCTTTATAACCTTTTGTTTGATGAAGATCTCTGGTTAAATCCTGTACATCGGGTCCCAGCCATGGTTCAGGTGTTTGTCCAGCGCTTTGCCAGCCTACTGCATAATTGGTAACGCCTGCGCCTTCAGCAATCATGTCTGCCGTTTCTTTCAATTGATTTGGATACGGATCTCCTGATTGCAGGATTTTTTCAGGGAGGCTATGTGCCGACACAATCAAAGCGAAGTTATCGCGTTCTTCCGAGGTCATTTTCCCGATTACTTCTTTTACTTGGTCTACCCAATATTGAATGAATTTCGGCTCATCATACCAGCTTTCAACGGAAGTGATGGTCAGGTCCCCCAATTTAGCGGCTTCATCCTGGGCACGTCCATTATAAGACTTCACGCTGAATGTTGAAAAATGCGGTGCCAATACTATACTGACCGCTTCTTTGATTCCATCTTCATGCATTTGTTTCACTGCATCTTCAACAAAAGGTTCAATATGTTTCAGTCCAAGATAAGCCTTGAATTCAACTTCCTCCTGAACGGAATTCAATTCCTTTTCAAGGGCTTCAGCTTGTCCTTCCGTTATTTTTGCAAGCGGGGATAATCCACCAATCGCTTCATATCTGCCTTTTAGGTCGGCAATCAATTCATCGCTTGGCCGTCTCCCATGACGAATATGTGTATAATATCTTTCAATATCCTCTTCAGTATATGGAGTACCATAAGCCATGACTAAAAGGCCCATTTTTTTTCTTGACATGGAATTACACCTCATTTAAAGATTTCGTTCTTTTATTGTGCATCCAACTAAGGAATTTTAGCAAATGGTTCGCTCACCTTACTTCATTTTTGATGAATATTCATGAATGAAAGCAGTCAGCCTCTTCAGCGTTTCCGGATTTACGGAAGGGAAAACCCCATGTCCCAGATTAAAGATGTAGCCATCCTGTTCCATGCCCTGATCCAGGATCCTTTTCGTCCGTTCTTCTATAACATCCCATGATGATAAAAGAAGGGCAGGATCAAGATTACCTTGTACCGTTTTCTGTATTCCCATTTGTCTTGCTTCTGTAATTGGCAGTCTCCAATCGAGCCCTACTACATCAATCGGAAGATCATTCCACTCAAGTGCCAAATGACTTGCGCCGACCCCGAACATGATTAGCGGTACATTTTCTTCACGCAATGAAGAAAAGATACGAGTCATGATCGGCTTGATGAAAACGCGGTAATCTTCAACGTTCAAAGCACCTACCCATGAATCAAAGATTTGGATGGCACTAACGCCGGCTTTAATTTGTGACTTGACATATACAATGATCATATCCGCTAGCTTATCCATTAATGCAAACCAGGCCTTTGGCTCGGAATACATGAAAGCTTTCGTTTTATTGTAGTTTTTGGATGGGCCGCCTTCAATCATGTATGAAGCAATGGTGAACGGTGCCCCGGAGAAACCGATCAAAGGAACGGACAATTGCTCCGTGGTCAATAATTTAATCGTGTCCAACACATAAGGGATATCTTTCTCTGGGTTCAATTCACCTAATTTTTCAACATCTGTCACCGATTGGATCGGGTTGGCTATGACTGGACCGATTCCAGACTTAATCTCAACATCCACACCAATGGCTGGTAGCGGTGTCATTATATCTTTATATAAAATCGCAGCATCTACGTCATATTGTTCGACTGGCAATCTAGTCACATAAGCGCATAATTCCGGCTGATGAGTAATCTCAAAAAGGGAGTACTTCTCTTTCAACTTACGGTATTCCGGCTGTGAACGGCCAGCCTGACGCATATACCAAACAGGCACATGATCCGTTTTCTCTCCTCTTGCAGCTTTTAAAAATGTATCATTCGTAATTTCCTTAGACATTAATATCCACCTTTCAAGCAATCACGTTTCTATTTTTATTCATTACCTACATAGAATATCAGAAGGATGTTGAATTTCAAATCGAATCTCCTTAAACTATAGCCTTTTCTATAATAGAAGTATAGCCAACCTATTTATTTGTCAGAAAATCGACTTTTTTTATAAGTATATTACCGGTATCAAAGTCTATTGGTTAGATTGAAAATGGTAAAAGCAATATTGATTGGGTAAAATGGGTATACAGGTACTATATAGATATTGGAGGGGAATTTATGAATGTATTCATCACATCAGGCAGTTTCAATTTTTTGAAAAGCAAAAAAGATAAGCATCCGAATGAAAATATATTACTTATGCAAAACCCAGACACTACAGTACTTTTACATGAAACGGAAGGTAAAACGCTCTTCAGCTCTCCACGCAAGTATGAAGTAGTTGATGGGAAAGGGACCCTTCAGGATCATGGGTATGTAGTCATGAACAATATACCGGTCAGTGAAGAAGGAAGGCCGGTATTCGAACATCGTTTTAAAAACAGGGCAGGATTCATTGAAAATGAACCAGGTTTCGTCGCACTTCGTGTACTGCGGCCAATCAACTCTGAAACTTATGTAATCTTAACGATTTGGGAGAAACAAACCGATTTCCTGCACTGGAAGAAATCCAGTTCTTTTCAGAAGGCGCATATCGGCGACTCCAAAGCTCCCGTTACGAATTCCAGCCAGAAGATGTTTTCAGGTGAACCTTATGTAACGCAGTATACTTTGGTGAAGGATTCTGAAGAATAATCCATTCTTGCTCTATAAGAGGCCCATCCTCATGGAT
>NZ_JBHVQU010000118.1:0-11916 GCF_042886655.1 Peribacillus sp. NPDC058002
TAAAGGAATAGCAAGCATATATGTAAAAATCAGCGTGACCAACGCCAGGAACACTGTGTTCCAAAGCCTGTCTTCTATCACATCCATAACGGGCGTCTTATGTGTATAGGAAATACCGAAATCCCCTTGTACTGCATTGGATGCCCACCTTAAATATTGTTGGTACCAAGGGTCATTCAAACCCAGTTCTTCCCTGACCCTTTCAAGCTCGGCTGGATTGGCCCTAGGATTGATTTCCTGGCCTGACAGTGCATCTCCGGGCATTGCTTTTGCCATCATGAAAACGATAATGCTCAATAAAAAGAGCTGCGGGATCATTACTAATAATCGTCTTAGGATAAACTTCCACATAGTCCTTCCACCTCCTTATTGTATTGCGACTCTATGTGTTGATGAGATTGGCTTCAAATCGTAAGCACGTCCATTCTCATCGAAATATTTTGAGTAGGTAGACTCATATTCCGAGGTGAGTTTTTTTCTAAGCTGCACTTTATCTTGGCGAACTTCCGGCTCTAAATCCGGAATGGCCGCAATCAGGCGCTTCGTGTATATATGTTGGGGATTTTCATAGATTTCTTCACTTTTTCCTTCCTCTACCAATCTACCGCGATACATAACACCCATCCGGTCACACATATGCCGGATTACGCCTAAATCATGCCCGACAAATAAATAAGTCAAATTGAACTCTTGTTGGAGATCCTGAAGAAAATTCAATACCTGTGCCTGAACGGAAACATCCAATGCTGACACCGGTTCATCCGCAATGATCAGTTTAGGTTTCAATGTCAATGATCGGGCAATCCCAATCCGCTGCCGCTGCCCCCCTGAAAATTCATGGGGATACTTGTAAATCGATTCAGGACTCAGTCCAACTTTGTCCAAGAAGTCCTGTACGATTTTCTTTTCCTCTGAAGGGGATAACCGTTCGAAGTTCCTCAGCGGTTCGGCAATGATGTCCAGTACCCTCTTCTTCGGATTCAATGATGAATACGGGTCTTGGAAAATCATTTGGATATCTTTTCTGAATGGTTTAATTTCTCTTCTACTTAGAGAGGCTAAATCCCTGCCTTCAAATAGGATTTGTCCGGATGTCACCTCATTCAGTTTGACCACTGCCTTGCCTGTCGTGGACTTGCCGCTTCCGGATTCACCGACCAAGCCATATGTTTCCCCTTGCTGCAACTCCAAGGAAACACCGTCCACGGCCTTTACGTGATCGACCACCCTTCGAAAAAAACCGCCCCTTATCGGGAAATGCACTTTGAGATTATCTAATTTGAGTAATGTCATTGGTCGTTGCATCTCCTTCAGCTTGAAAATAAAATTCTTTATAGCAGGTACAGCGCACCAAATGATCGTTGCCCACATCGTGAAGCCGGGGTGTCTCTTCATGCGCATGTTTAGGTATCCAAGGAATCCTATCTTGGAAGCGACATCCTATCCGATCCATTTTCGCTATCGATGGAACGATTCCTTCGATAACGTGCAAACGGTTTTTCTCGTTTGCAGCAGAAGGGATCGAATTTAATAACGACCTCGTATATGGATGAAGCGGATTGTTGAATATCTCTTTAACACTTCCCGTTTCCACTACCTGACCTGCATACATGACAACGATCCTGTCCGCGACCTCTGCTACGACGCTCAGATCATGTGTTATTAAGATGATCCCCATTTTTGTCCTGCTCTGGATATCTTTCAGCAGATCAAGTATTTGCGCTTGAATCGTAACATCCAGTGCCGTCGTGGGTTCATCGGCGATGACCAGTGCAGGGTTGCAAGCAATGGCAATCGAGATCATTGCCCTTTGGCGCATTCCCCCCGAAAGCTCATGCGGATATTGCTTGTACGTCCGTTCAGGATATGGAATTCCCACTTGTGTCAAAAGTTCGATCGTCCTGTTCTTTTTTTCGGCATTGGAGAGTTCAGTATGGTAATCAAGGTTCTCCTCGATCTGTTTTCCGATGGTCATGAGCGGGTTCAAAGCCGTTAAAGGTTCCTGGAATATCATCCCTAATTCCTTACCCCGGACTTTATTCATTTGTACATCATTCAACTTTAGTAGATTTTGACCTTTATAATTGATATTTCCTTCGGATTTCGTTCTCTGCCTATTATGTAATTGAATGATAGATAAGGCCAATGCACTCTTTCCACAACCTGATTCTCCAACAACTGCTACAATTTCATTTTCATTCACCGTAAACGAAACGTCATCCACCGCTGCATGATATTTGTTGCCGATTCGAAATGAGGTCGTTAGGTTCTCTATTTGCAAAATAGCTTTATTCATTCTTGCTCCCCCTAAACTATTTTATCGGGAAAATAATTAATCTTCTGATAATTATCTAGAATTTTAATCAATTTTTTACAATTATACAATAGGTTTTATAGAAAATAATCACATTTTTTTCATATTTTATAACTTTAAGAATAATTTTCTGCAATAAAAAATCGTTTCCTTTATAACGGTTATACAGTAAAGTTTTGAAGTCCGATTAAATGTAAAGAACCAATAATTTTCAATTTACTATTCCAAGATAACAACCTTAACGTTCATATCTATTTATTGACCTTGTCGTTCTACATACCGCAGAATGGTTCCGATTTTATTTTTTTGATATTTCAGAAAAATTAGTACATTTGTAAGGATATCATAAAACAGGTAATTATTTCATATATATTTCAATACTAAAAAAAAAACACTTTATTTTCATTAAATGGCATGAAACCTTTTTAAAACAGATTCGTAGAAAACAGTAGAAAATAAATGATGAGGTGTTTGAATGTATTCACAAACTGTACAAACATATATGCCGTCCGTCATGCGGACGTTCGCTTTGTCACTTGCCGTTTCCGTCTTAGGGATGGCTCTCGGCACACTTGTTCCGCCATCCTTGTTTCTTCCCTTAGCGATACTTGAGATCGCGATGTTGATTGGAGCATTCATATTGCGGAGGAAAAAAGCCATCGGTTATACATTTTTGTATAGTTTCACATTGATTTCAGGAATTACGACATATCCGATCATTGCACACTACCTAGCGGCTGCAGGGGCAAATGTGGTGATCCTGGCAGGTGTTACGACTACAGTTGTATTTGGTGGACTGGCGGTTTATGCCACAACCACGAAAAGGGACCTTTCTTTCTTGGGCGGAATGTTATTTGCGGCCTTGCTAGCTTTAGTGGTCATTAGCATTTTCAACATTTTCTCTCCATTAAGCTCTACAGCCATGCTGGTCTTTTCCTTTATTGGGATTTTAGTTTTCAGTGGTTATATTTTATATGATTTCAACCGAATGAAGCATTACGGGGTAACAGCCGAAGAAGTACCGCTCATGGCCTTGAATCTATATCTAGATTTCATTAACCTATTCATTAACATCTTGCGCTTCTTCGGTATTTTAGCAAGCGATGACTGAAAAGCGGATGTGATCAAACATAAAAAAGACGCTCGGGCTTATCCAAGCGTCTTTTCACGTTTCTTTCCCATACGGATAATGCCCAAAACCAATGGCGATTAATAAAAGACCAAATCACAATGAATTTGGTCTAAAATCATCAATAAGATTGCTGAAGGGATGCGTATCTTATTTATATAATCCAGGCTTCGATTGATCGGTCCATGGCAGCTTCACACCGAAAGTACTTGCAATGAACTGTGTATCTTCCCTTCTTTTTTTCCTTATTTGGGCCCGTTGTTTTGCTGATTCATTTAAATTCATTTCCATCTCTGTTTCAGGAACCAAACGCGGGACCGGAATTGGTTTACCTTCTTCATTAATGGCGACAAATGTCAAGAAAGAAATGACACATAAATTCCGATCTCCTGTAACTAAATCCTCTGCAATCACCTTTACGATGATTTCCATTGATGTTCTGCCCGTATAAGTCACGAAGCTTTCAAGGCAAACTGCATTTCCTTCGTGAATAGGGTGCAGGAAATCGACAGAATCAGTTGATGCCGTAACGACGTTGCTTCGCGCATGACGCATGGCTGATATAGCCGCTACATCATCAATATATGCCATTAATTTGCCTCCGAACATCGTACCAATATTATTTGTATCCGGCGGGAGGACAAGGCTTGTTTTTATGACCAAAGAGTCCCGGCAATATTTTGTTTCTTCCATGGTGACTGCACTCCTTTATGTCTGATTTCTCACTATTCCACTTTATCGAATTCTTACCTGTAAAGCAATTCACATGCTTATTTTCCTGCTTTTAGTCAAAATTTATGCGGCATATAATGAAACTACCCACATCACTGCCCTTTTGACCGCTTGCCTTGTTGCAGCTCACGCAGGTTCAAGCCAAATGTCATTTGTAAATGCGGATAATCCTTGAACCCAGCCCAATCCCCTCCCCAATCAAAACCTAACCCTTTAGCGATGGTTACAACTTCCATCCAATCCGACTTTCCATTATCGTTGCCGTCATAATTCATATCCCAAATGGCCTCGCCTTGTTTGTTAAGGAGGGCAAAATCTATCGCCAAACCGAAATTATGTAGCGACTCGCCACCTCTTGCATTCGTTACGATGTTGCCCGAGCCTGATCTGCCCTTTTCATAGAGTTCATTTTGCTCGGCTACAGACCGGAACCCCGCCGTAATGATAATCGGGATGCCTTTGTCATTAGCCAGTTGAATGAGCTCGTCTTTTTTTTCGGCGACGATTGGATTCAGCTCGTCAGTCAGTTCAATTTCATCTAAATCAGGCGGAAGTATATACTTGGACAAGAGCCCTAGCATCAATCCGAAAAAGCCCAATACCAAACATGTCCTTACCCAAGTGGCTTTCACTGAAAAATCCTTCCTTTACGAATATCTGTCCCAAAGTGAAAAACTCAACCAAAGACGGATGAGTTTTTCTTCTTTTATAACTTTGCTTTCAATTCTTCTATTTGCAATAAATGCCGTTTTTCATGCAGTCCCACAAATGGGATCCATTGCTTCAAGCTTAAATCTTTAAACAAAGGGTGTGGAAAAGATTTTTGTTCGAGATCAATTTCCTTTGCATGGTCAACGACCCGTACAAAAGCTTTTCGGGATTCGGACAACTTTTCCTTAATCTCACTCAAAGTTTGGTATGATTCTGACGGAATGACAAAGGACGGGGCCTGGACCTTCATTTCACGATCTAAAGTAAGCTCGATCGGTTTATCCACAGTAGGAATGCTATCATCGCTTTTCAATTTATCGGAAATGCCCTTTGTTATGGCCCTTTCCATTAAATATAAATGATCCAAAACCTGCATGATGCTCCATCTTCCTGGTTCAGGATGGTTGTTCAGCTGTTCATCCGTTAGTCCGATGACCGCATTTAAAAGTTCTTCCCTGACTTTTTCATTTTCATTCACTATTAGCATCTCCTCTTATCAGCCTCGCTAATCTCCTTTAATTATTCCATGTCCTATATGAACGTGTAAAATAATTATACTTTTTGACTGAAATGAACCGCTTAAAAGTTGTCTATTTTTTGAAAAGCTCTATGATAGTCATAAAGGCAAAAATCATCTAATTCAAATGACTTTCAAAACATCAAGGATAGTCTAAATAGGAGTGATCGCTATGAGTGGAGGACATATTCCATTCAGCCACAAAGGCCGCAGTACCATGCATGCAATCCCCTCAAAAGGAAGCATATGGTTGATGCTCAAGCAAATGTTCAATCGGGTCCCATCGAAGTGGAAGTTTTGCACTTTGGTTTTATGTATCATGCTTTTCATTTCATTGCTTGAGTTCTCCATCCCCCAGTTGACGCAGTTTACGATTGATACAATCATTCCTGAAAAAAGATATGACTCGTTAATCTGGATTGGTGCAGGAATTCTTTGTGCTGCCATTTTATTGGCTTTACTGAACTACTTTAACAGCTATATCGTTTCCAAGGTCGGTCAAAAGGCTATTACGGATATACGGAATAGCATGTATGACCATATTCAAACACTGGATATGAAATTCTTTGATAAAAACCGTACCGGTGACTTAATGTCGCGGTTGACCAATGATGTTAATTTACTGCAGCAGCTCATCTCTTCAAGCATGCTTCAAGTCTTGACTGACACGGTGACTTTCATTGCCGTGGCGGTATATATGCTTTTCATTAACTGGAAGCTGACCATTGTACTTCTTTTTACATTCCCTTTCATGTTCTATATCACAAGGGTATTCGGGAAACGCATCAGGATGTCATTTAGGTCTGTGCAAAGTTCCGCAGGAGATGTCAGCAACCAGTTACAGGATTCCATTTCAGGAATGCGGCTCATTCAATCTTTTACAAATGAAGAATTCGAATCAAGGAAGTTTGCGGAGCGTAATCAGGAAAATATGACTGCAAACCTTAAGTCCGTTCGGCTACGCTCCATGTTCGGCCCGATAATTGATTTATTGAACAATATCGGTCTTGTAGCAGTCATTGTGGTCGGTGCTTGGCAAGTGATGGAAGGTGAATTCACAATAGGGTTAATCGTGGCCTTTCTCGCCTATTTGAGGTTACTGCAGAGTCCCGTTCGCAATTTTAGCCGGGTCATCAGCATTGTCCAGCAATCAGCCGCGGCCTTTGAGCGGATAACTGAAATATTAGAAACCCAGCCCGAAATAAGTGACAAGGAAAATGCCACCGAACTCCCTTACATAAAAAGGAAAATCGAATTTCAATGTGTTGATTTTTCGTATGATGAAAGTGTACCTGTCCTCAGCCATTTAAGCCTGTCCATGAAAGCTGGTCAAGTAACTGCTCTGGTCGGCTCCTCTGGCGCTGGAAAATCGACCATCACGAGCCTTTTGATCCGATTTTATGATCCGCAAGATGGCACGATTAAAATGGATGGTCATGATATCAAGGATGTGTCACTGAAATCATTACGGGGACAAATGGGGATTGTTTCCCAGGATATCATTTTATTCAATGGCTCCATTCGTGATAACATCGTGTATGGCAAACTTGATGCTACAGATGCTGAAATCATCGAATCCGCCAAAGCGGCAAATGCGCATGACTTTATCAGTGCCTTTCCTGATGGTTATGATTCTCAGATTGGAGAGCGCGGAGTCAAGCTTTCAGGCGGACAAAAACAGCGCATTGCCATAGCTAGGGCACTTTTGAAAAATCCGCAAATCATCATTCTCGATGAAGCAACGGCGGCCTTGGATACAGAATCCGAACATTTGATCCAGCAAGCATTGTCACGTTTAATGAAAAAGCGGACCTCAATAGTAATTGCACATCGTTTATCGACCATTCATGATGCGGATCAAATTATCGTTCTGGAAAAAGGGCAGGTTCATGAAAAAGGAACACATGAAGAATTATTGCTAAACAACGGCAGATACAAGCAACTCCATGACTTACAGTTCCCTCAACTTAAAGCGATATCAAATTCCTAGCTACTTCTTAGAGGGCAAAAATGCACAGGAAGCCTTCCTGTGCATTTTTGCTTTCATTTGAAATCATAACTTTCCAAAACCCGGTTCGCAATGAGCTGATACCCTTTTTCATTCGGATGTAACTTATCACTGAAATACTCTGTTTTCTTTTTACCTTCAAAAAGATCATTTGTAGGAATGAATAACATCCTTTTATCTTTATCCGCTATTCCCTTTATTGACAGGTTATAA
Organism: Peribacillus sp. NPDC058002; assembly: GCF_042886655.1. Lineage (NCBI taxonomy): Bacteria > Bacillati > Bacillota > Bacilli > Caryophanales > Bacillaceae > Peribacillus > Peribacillus sp. NPDC058002. The sequence goes on from NZ_JBHVQU010000118.1 coordinate 7,625, forward strand.
TCACGAATGAGCTTTTCAAGTTTTTGATTGTCTTTTATTGGGTTATATAGTCCTACTACCAGAATATCCGCCTTTTCGTTTGCCTCTATCAAGGTTGATGTAATCTTTTTGAGATGGTCGATATACTCCCGTTTTCCCTCAATGATTTTTCGGTCACTTATTTTCTCCAAGTTCCCTCCGTTACTATTGATCAAGTCATTCGTTCCAATAAAAACGATGAAAGTATCGGCTTCATCAAGTTTCGTTTTAATGCGGTAATCATCAAGCTGTTTCATCACCCCATCCGTTTCCTGGCCTTTTATACCGTAATTCCAAAAACTCACTTTTTGTTCCGATTGCGGATTATTCAATTCATCCTCAAGGCCTTCTATATATCCTTCCCCATCCTTATCTCCTTTTCCATAGGTTAATGAATCTCCAAAAGCCATCACCCTTTGCACATCTTCTGACTCCGAGGCCTGAAATTCATACGCAGCAAAACATATAACGAGTACTATAATCAATAAACCTGCCAATTTTTTCATTTGATTCTCCTCTTGTCTCTTTACTAGAAGTATTTATTTTTTTACATACCCAAAAAATCTACAGTCTTAACATAAAAAAATTGTCAGATAAAGATTCAAGAGTGTATGATAATATAAAACTTTCAATGGATTGGGTGTCATTCACCGTCCCTTAAACAAAATACGGGATTACCCTTCATTCTGGAGATTGAATAAATGATAGTTAGGAGTTTAAATCATGGAAGAGCTCATAGCGTTTAGAGAGGCAGGACTATCCGATCTACCCAGAATTGTTGAAATATATAATTCAACAATTGCTTCAAGAATGGTCACGGCAGATACGGAGCCTGTATCCGTCCAATCGAGGGTTAAATGGTTTGAGGAACATCATTCAGAAAGTAGACCGCTATTTATCATTACTATAGAAGGGAAAACTGCTGGATGGATGAGCTTTCAATCCTTCTATGGCCGACCGGCATATAATTCCACTGCCGAAATCAGCATTTATATAGATGATTATTTCCGGGGAAAAGGAATCGGACAAACTTCGATTCAAAAGGCAATTGAATGGAGTCCAAAATTAGGTGTTAAGACTCTATTGGGTTTCATTTTCGCCCACAATACACCAAGCCTTAAGCTTTTTTCCAAATTCGGGTTTGAAGAATGGGCACATTTACCTCAAGTTGCCGAGTTGGATGGGATTGAGCGGGATTTGCTCATTCTTGGTAAACGTGTCGATATGTAATATCAATCTTTAGAGCTATTGCCTTGAGCAGTAGCTTTTTCATATTAATCGAGTGCGAATTGGCTAATTTAAAAATACCTATATGCTTTCTGGAGGTAAAAATGTTCACAATCTCTTTTACTTGTTAACGCATTTAATAGCGTATCCAATTCTTGACTGGCTTGAACAGTTAGCAGACTTGATAAGCCGTAAATTGCTGCCAAGTTAATCATTTCTTTTCTTTTCTCTTCTATTTTTTCTATAGTTACCTTAAGGCAAGGCATTATATAGCCACCTCCCATTTATTCAATTTTTTTACACTTTCATCATAATGAATATACTAGTTAAAATCAACTATTTTTCGGAAATTAAATGTGTTATTTTAAAGGATGAATGTGACAAAATGACTATTAATCCTGTAATTATGTATATTTTGTGTCATTTTCTATTAAACGCAAAAAAGCATCCACTAGTGTAGACTGTGAATGCTTACATCATATCTCTTATCCAAGAACCCAAACTATAGTCCATCGTTTACTATGTCATCCATTCAGAAGGTGACTCGGTATTTGGTTTATTTATAACAATCTTATATTCATCTTCAAGTACTTTTAATGGGGCATCATAAAGGTGCCTTTCATCAGAGGTTTTGTATACTCCATTGGCCAATAACTCTTCAATAAGCTTTGCCTTCCTCTGTTCGATCCTCTTAAATAATTCTGCCATGTAAATGGCTCCTTTCCTAGTCATCCTAGAGCCTGCTTCTAGTTAGCTAAACTTTATCAACTTGTTTTATTTTCACCAAATTATATATACCTTTTCTATTATGTCACTAAACGTTATTTCCCAAAAATAAAAGCCCCTTCTAATTCAAGAAGAGGCTGACAGTGTCCGTACGGCTCTTCTTATCTTCCAAGCATATGCTTGTTGGATTTAGCACAGTTCCCAAAACGGGTCCGCTGCCGAGGTTTCTTTGGGCCAAGTCCCTCCACCTCTCTGGATAAGAAATCGATATATAAATGATGTAGACATGATTTTATCCTAATAACCATCAAAAGTCAATTACCTGGTTCTCCCTTTTTTCCTGGACATAAAATGGTCCCTCTTTTAAATGCAGGTTGCATTTTCTTGTCTTTCTGATATGATGTCAGTAATTACATACAATTCACACCACTAGGGGAGTCTTTTTTTAAGACTGAGATGGAATTAGTTCCGGACCCTTTGAACCTGAACCGGCTCATACCGGCGGAGGGAAGTGGATGATATCGTCCATTTTCAGACTATATCCATCTACCCCGTTCCGTATTCAGGAACGGGGTTTTTTCATGAACAAAGGGATCCATTCTAAAGGAGGATGAACAATGGAGAATGTTAAATTAGAAACATTCAGTGATAGACTACATGCACGGTCAAAAGAGATTTGGAAAAGGAACCATTCACATCCCTTCGTCCAGGCAATTGGAAATGGTACGCTTCCTGAAAAGAAATTTGCCTATTACCTGAAGCAGGACTATATCTATCTCATGGATTATTCCAAGCTCTTTGCTTTAGGTGTAATCAAAGCTCATAACATCGAAACCATGGCAAAGTTTGCGAGTATTTTAAATGAAACCCTTCAAGTGGAAATGGATATTCATCGGCATTATGCTTCCGAATTCGGGATCACTTCCAAGGAATTGGAAGATACAGAACCTACTCCAACGACTCTAGCCTATACAGGCTATATGCTAAATGCAGCTCAGCATGGGACTTTGGCAGACTTGATCGCCTGTCTTCTGCCCTGCGCTTGGGATTATTATGAAATCGGTTTGCTACTGAAAGAACAAAATGGAGCAGCATTGGAAAACAATCGCTACGCAGATTGGATAAGGTCCTATTCATCTCCTGAATTCGGGGAAGCACATAAATGGCTGATCGCTTTGTTGGAAGAATTGACGGAAGGCATGCCAGAAAAGGAACTTCTTAGATTAGAAAAGCACTTTTTGGTTACTTCCCGATATGAATATTTATTTTGGGATATGGTTCATAATGAGCAAGATTGGCCGCTGTAGATGATGAATCCTGTCAAGAAACTGACGTTGACTGCCATGATCACGGCTATTACGACGCTGACCAGTTCATTTATTTTCATTCCTGCAGGATTTGCAAAGGTCTTTCCTATTCAGCATCTGGCAAATGTCCTGACGGCCGTTCTATTGGGGCCAGCTTATGCAGTGACACAAGCTTTTTTAGTTTCCATCATTAGAAACATGTCTGGTACCGGTTCAATTTTCGCCTTTCCCGGTAGCATGATCGGTGCACTTTTGGCTGCCATCCTTTACCGAAAAACACAAAGCTTAAAATTTGCCTGTTTAGGGGAAGTGATCGGGACCGGTATTCTCGGTTCCCTAGCCTGTTATCCACTTGCCCTCCTCCTATTGGGGGAAAAAGCTGCGCTCTTTGGTTTTTTACCGGCTTTTATGCTCAGTTCATTCGCTGGTGCGATTTTAGCATTCATATTACTTAAAATACTTCTAAAAAATAATTATATGAAGGGGTTTTTTTATGAAAACAGCATTAACCATCGCAGGCTCTGATTCAGGGGGCGGCGCAGGAATACAAGCGGATTTAAAAACATTTTCTGCACATGGTGTCTTTGGAATGTCTGCCATCACAGCCGTAACCGCACAAAATACAATGGAAGTCCGTTCAGTACAGCCAATTGAAACAGCAATCATATCAGATCAAATTGCAGCTATCTTTGAAGATATTCCTGTCGATGCAGTAAAAATAGGCATGCTAGGATCAAAAGAAATCGTGGAAACTGTCGCTGCGTCCCTTAAAACCTTCTTGCCTGCCATCGTTATCCTTGACCCTGTCATGATTTCCAAAAGCGGTCATCATTTGCTCGACGAAAAGGCTGTCTCTGCCTTAAAAATGGATTTGCTTCCGCTTGCAACACTTGTAACCCCTAATGTACCGGAAGCGGAAGTACTTACTGGCTTGTCGATTCGAACGGAACAAGATTTCTACAAAGCATGCATTTCTATACAAGAAATGGGTCCCAAAGCCGTTTTACTTAAAGG
>NZ_JBHVQU010000119.1:0-11753 GCF_042886655.1 Peribacillus sp. NPDC058002
GTGCCAGACTAGGGCATTCCAAAATAGGCATAACTATGGACCTGTATGGACATGCGCTTGAAAGTGCTGATGAAATAGCGGCTTCTCACTTTGATACAATACTGGAGAACAAAGAAATAAAGTAAAAGTAAAAAAATTATACGAGTAATCTTTGTAGAATCCTCTTTGCAAATTAGAAGTACTTTTTATTTGCCACCAATTTGCCACCAATTCATCTGTATTACTTCAAACTAAATATCCTGTTATATACAAAAAAACCTTGATATCACAAGGATACCAAGGCTCTGTTATAGTGACCTGTGAGGGATTCGAACCCACGACCCCTTCCCTGTCAAGGAAGTGCTCTCCCACTGAGCTAACAAGTCAATATGTAAATCAAGCTCTTTAGAGCTGCTTTTAAACCGTAATTAGTTGCTGACTTCTTTACTGGACAAGATTTATTATATAGTGGTATTCAAAATAAAACAAGTAGTTTTGCTAAAAAAGTTTTTATCGTAATGTGGCCTGGGAAGTTAATCCTTGAAAGTTGAAAGCTTGTAAGAATTCGTTCATATTTAAACCATTACATCTTAATGAGTTCCCTATATCCATTATCTCCAGATTTTTGTAAAGAAGCCCAATTGAGAAGGTATCTTTTCTTTGTAGTCCGATACTGTTGTTGTCTTTATTTTAGCCATAACACTGGGAGCTGACACTGAGTATGGTCATTGTTTTTATGAACTTGTTCAATAGAATTTACTATTTTTCCCGATAACCTTTTTTTGAACAAAGTCAAAGAAGAAAAGAAGCCAGCAGGATCTGACCCAAAAATTTCTCAGAATAGAATCCAACTACCCATTTATGAGGAGAATTCTAGGCTCCTACATATAAGATTTTCTCAACTTTAATTAATAAATATGATGTCTATGTGCTCAATCTAAGATTTAAGCAAAGAAAAGACAGGAAAAGATCTTTACATAGGAGAGGGGAATCTAGCAGCTTGAAAGTTGGTTAAAGGTGCCTCTGCTAAAATTTCTCCGTTTGCTCCTGCGCTAAATATTACTTGTACCCGATCTCCTGCTTGTAACTGAAGGATTGTAGTAACCGATAGTCTAATAGGTCTTGATTTTTTTCCAAAGAAGTCATTAACAATATCCATATCATCTCCGTTTACGTTAATTGAAATGGAGGCGGCATATCCTTCTTTTGAAGAAGGTATTTTTTTGTCTTTTGAAGAATGACTTTTTTTGCAATACGCATTTGCAACTATCTTTTTTGTTTTTTGAGGAATTATCACTTTTTCTTTTTGACTGACAAAATGAGACTTTTGCGGTTGGTTATCTCATAAATTCCATTCTCAGTAACTTCTCATCTCGTAAGCTTTATTAACTTGAAATCGTTAATTTTATGTGGAGTGAAAAACGACCAGCCTTCCCCGTCAATGAAGTGATCTCCCACTGAGCTAACTTGTCGTATGTAATGACTAATTGGGAAGGAAATATTTTATCTCAACACAAAAAAAGAACTAACGTTCCCTTTTCACTTGCATACAAAACATATGTTCGCATATAATGATAGCAAGCAAGTCAGCAAAGGAGTGACAGGGAATGAAATATATACTTCGTAAACATATGGAAGAAAATGCTCCATTGGAGATAATTTATCTCTCCGAACAAGGTAAGATTACGCAGCGGAAAATTCAAGTGCTTGAGGTTTATCCAGGCCATATTCACGCATTCTGTTTTCTAAGGCAGACAAAACGGACATTTAAAGTAGCCAATATCCTTTCTGCCCGCATCATTAAGACCAGGTTTGACAGGTCTGGATGAAGATTGTTAATCATGGTTCAACCTATTAACTCTTCCTCTTCCTGGATGTCCTTTTCCTGTTCAGTTAACGATTCTTCTTCATCCCTCAGACGATGAGCTAACCTTGAGGCGGCACTCGCGGCAATGCTTGCAACGATATCATCCAGGAAGGTATGCACGATTCCTTCTTGCTTCTTATCGAGTTCGTGTATGACGCCTATTTTATTTTTATCCAAATGGCCAAAGGTCGTTACAGCAATGCTTCCGTATCCGAGTACTGCACCAAAGGCAATCGTTTCATCCACTCCGAATAGCCCTTCATCAGACTCAACAATCGATTGCAGGGGTTCTGATAGCTTTTTTTGCTCTGCCAGTTTATCCAGCTCCACACCGACTAAAATGGCATGTTGAATTTCCCTTTTCAACAGGACACGCTCAACGCTGTGGATGCATTCCTCCAGCTTAAGATCAGCTTTATACGGGATCTGCAATTCATAAACGATTTTTGCAATTGACTCTACGCTGACACCACGCTCCAATAATGTTCGTTTAGCTGCCTTTGTTACTTCCCTGCTGTGTACATGTACATCTGCCATTTTATTCGCCACCTTTTTTGTATTATTTTTCTATATCCTTGTATTATAGCACCTTATAATTTAAATTTTTAGAAAATATAACGAAAATTTTATATTCTAAATTCTTGTCACGGGAAAAAGTCGCAAGGCTATGCTAAAATAATCAAGTAAGTTGTTTTTCATATTATTTATCATTGAGGTGCGGGAAAATGAGTTTACGCAAAGGCACAATTAAAGAGTACATGTTTAAAAGCGAAGCATTAGCTGAAGAATTGGAACTGCTTGTTTACTTGCCTGCTAATTTTTCGCCATTGTATAAATATTCGCTTGTGATTGCTCAGGATGGCCGTGATTATTTTCAAATGGGCCGAATTGGTCGGGTAGCAGATGAACTGTTAGGGAACGATGAGATCGAGAATATCATCATTGTCGGCATTCCCTATAAGGACCGCTTTGACCGCAGGCGCAAATATCATCCGGACGGGGAACAGCACATTGCATACATACGTTTTCTTGCCCATGAACTTGTCCCGTTTTTAGATGATGAATTCCCAACCTATCAAATGGGACATGGTCGAACTTTGATCGGTGACTCTCTTGGCGGTACAGTTTCTTTATTGGCCGCTTTGCAATACCCGCATACATTCGGGAAATGCATCATGCAGTCGCCACTTGCCAATGAAGCAGTAATGGACGCTGTACGTAATTTTGAGGATCCGCATCTCCTCGAACTTTATCATGTGATCGGGACCGGTGAAACAGCTGTTCCGACGACGGAGGGCAACAAGGCAAACTTCATAGAACCAAATAGGGAATTGCATAAATTAATAAATCAAAAAGGATTTCCTTGCTTCTATGAAGAATTTGAAGGTAATCATACTTGGAAATACTGGCAGGCAGATTTAAAACGAGCACTATTGGAAATGTTCTAATTTACTCGAAATCATCTCTTTGAGATGGTTTCAAGTAAAAACATGTCCAACTATAATACAACAATAAAAAAATATCAGGAGGTTTTATTATGAAATATGGTGTTGCAATTTTCCCTTCAAAAAAACTTCAAGATTTAGCTAACTCCTATCGCAAACGGTATGATACGAAATATGCTTTCATACCACCGCATCTGACGCTTAAACCAACGTTCGAAGCGACTGACATGGAAATTTCAACAATCGCGGAACAATTAAAAGGCATTGCTCAAAAGTGTAGCCCTTTTACGATGAGCGTTACGAAAACGAAGTCTTTCCAACCCGTAAGCAATACTATTTATTTCAAAGTGGAATTATCCGAAGGGCTTCAAGAGCTTCATGATGCACTTAACAATGAGGACTTCATAAAAAGTGAAAGTGAATATGCATTTGTCCCGCATATTACCATCGCTCAAGATTTATCGGATAATGAGCATTCTGATGTTTTAGGCCAATTAAGCATGCTTGACATCAGCCATGAAGAAGAGGTTAAACGAGTTCACTTGCTGTATCAACTTGAAGATGGGGCATGGACCGTTTATGAAACATTTAGATTAGGAGCTGAATGATTTCGTGTTTGTAAAAATCGCAGAGAACAGCCAAGAGCTTGAAAATGCATATTTGATTCGAAAAAAAGTGTTCGTCCAAGAACAAAACGTCCCTCTTGAAGAAGAGATCGATGAATATGAAAAAGAGTCCACACATTTCGTTTTATATGATGAGCAGCATCAGCCAATTGGTGCCGGCCGCTTCAGGGTCATTGATAACATCGGTAAAGTACAGCGCATTTGTGTACTATCCTCGGGCCGTAGGAATGGTGCCGGCGCCATGATCATGAATGCCATCGAGGAATACGCCATCCAGCAGGAAGTGCCTCAATTGAAGCTTGATTCCCAGGTGCATGCTATCCCTTTCTATTCAAAATTAGGGTATGAGATCGTTTCCGACGAATTCATGGATGCTGGCATTCCCCATAAAACGATGAAGAAAACCATTTTACGATAAAAAAAGCTGTCCTTTCAGTCTTCTGATTGGACAGCTTTTTTGTTCGTCCATGGACTTATATATAATTTTATAAAAAAAAACATTTGCGTTCAATGGCAATCTCCGCAAAAATACATATTCTATATATAGAAAGCAAGAAGGAGGGAAAATTTTATGGGTAACAATGATTTTAATCTGGAGGAGTCTCAAAAAAGACTGATGGAACTGCTGGTTTCGAGGACTATGAGAAAATATGGCTTCAAAAAGGAAAAAGTCGATCTAACTGAGAGAGAGAAAAACAACCTTAAAGAAACCATTCGTCATTTACAAGAGCAATCACAAAAAATCATTAACCAAGAAAAGAACATCACGGAACATGATGTTAATCCAGTTACAAATTCCATTCACAATAAATTCACGGATTCCAAAAATAAATGACGCACCATTATCACCCTACTTGCTGGCGAGAAATAAGTAAACCGAGACATAGCAGCACATACATTTCATTCCTAAAGCTCCAGCTTCTTTATTATTCATCCCCCACACACTAATACTTTCTCTAAGTATTTAAAAAATAGACGAATTAACTGATTTATTCGTCCAACCCGATTAATCATCAAAGCATATTTTAATAGGGAATAAAACCTAAGGAGGAAAAAACAACATGAACCAAAATGTATATCGTAGCAATTGTAACACTCATGATGATTCTGAAAGATCATGGTCGGCTCTAGATTCCGCTTCCAGACATCCCCTGACAGGATTCTGTAACGATGAGGAAACACAGATTGACCAAGAGGCAAAACAGGATAATAATCAAGTGCAGCTTTCTGAAGAACTTATTTACATTAAAGATTCTTGTAATGTAAATGTCACTTCAACGGATGTTAAAGCGGCCCTTTCTCTACAAACTGCCCTACAAGCTGCTATCGCGGTCATCGTAAGCATTTCCATTTCAGATTCTGATAATGCTGATAGGATCACTCAAGAATTAATCCAATCTTCTAATGTTCAACAAATCACGCGCCAAAAAACAATTGTTGAAAACAGCCGTGATATCGACATTACAACCACTGATGCACAAGTCGCTTTAAACATCCAACTATTACTGCAACTATTGTTAGCTCTAATCGTGGAAATTGACATTCTTTAAAAAAAATCAATACAAAAAGGACACTTCACGTGTCCTCTTTTGTCTTTCATGGAGAAACTAGACACATTTGTTGATAAACCTTCCTTTTCCTGTCATTCCGGCCGTAAAATCTTCACTTGCCTTCATGCCCACTTGATCTTTATATGTACCTGCTCCATATGTACTTACCCGATTATTATCTTGAATTTGTAGTAATCCTCCAATGCTTTCCCTTTCCCTTTCCAACATCTGATCAAAACGGATAGGTTGAATGGGTGCCGTTCCTTTAACAATTCTTACTTTCTCTGCAGCTTCGACAGTCCGGTTAGCATATTGAATATAATCAAATTGTGTGACAGGTGCTATGTATCCCATAGTAATCCCTCCTTATATTAAAATAGTTATGTTGTCATTCAATTACCCATCCGGAACCATAATTTAAACATGATTTCCGCATTCTTTTTTCCTAATCTTCTGGTATGATGAGTATTGCCGATATTTTTAATAGATTAGAGGTATCCATTTATATGAATCAAGCAAAATCTGGCAATGAAATCGTACATTTACATACCGTTTCAGCTGGTGAGCTGCAGACACTTTTTGAAAAAGGAAAACGTGATCAGCTTTCTTGTATCATTTGTCATAAACCAGTGAAATTATTTATTGGAATCCATGAGACACCTTATTTTTATCATAGTGACCCGTCGCAGGGACCCTGTGAAATACCCATTTCAGAACCGATGAACGAGGACAAGCCATTAGAATATATGGAACAGAATGGATTTAGGATTCCAACATCACGAACCATTACGGAAACGAAAACCATTACAGAACCTTTCCTTAAAAGCCGTCCCATAACCGGCAATCCGAAATTTTCAGATAAACCATTTGGTCTTTCACAATCAGTGGAACCATACTTTCAAGAATTATCCTCATCAGGGGTTGTACTCGATGCAGAGCAACTCAAGGCGGTAATGACGATCGATGGTCCAATTCTCGTCCTTTCAGGAGCAGGCAGCGGGAAAACCCGCGTATTGACGGTACGCACTGCCTATATGCTTACAGTGAAAAAAATTGATCCAAAAAGTATCATGCTTGTAACATTTACGGCAAAATCCGCAAAGGAAATGCAGCAGCGTCTGCTCGGCTATCCCTATATGACGCCTTCCCTTGTTTCTCAAATCGTTAGCGGGACCTTTCATAGCATCTTTTATAAAATCCTCATTTTCCATGAACCAGCTAAATGGCAGCGCGATTTTCTATTGAAGTGGGAATGGGAAAAAGAAAAGGTATTGAAACAAGCTGGAAGGGAATTGGAACTTGATGATAAGGAATTTGCATATGATCAAGCCCTTCAGCAAATCGGACTTTGGAAAAACTCTTTGGCCTTTCCAGAAGATATTCACCCTAAGGACGATTGGGAGAAATCATGTTTATTTTTATATAAGAAATATGAAGAATATAAAAAGCAAACAGGGAAGTATGATTTTGATGATATGCTTGTAGGCTGTTATGTATTTTTAAAAAATCACCCGGATTTTTTAAAGAAATATCAGCAAAGGTTTAACTATTTTTTGGTAGATGAATTTCAGGATATCAATAAAGTTCAATATGAATTGATAAAACTCCTCTCTGCTGAATCAAAAAATGTATGTGCAGTTGGAGATGATGATCAATCCATCTATTCATTCCGAGGAAGCGATCCGAAGTATATTTTGAATTTCAATCATGATTTCCCTCAATCCCAAGTTGTGAAGCTGACGGAGAATTACCGCTCCTCCCATGAAATTGTCGCTACAGCGAACCAATTGATCAAGCGCAACCAGAACCGGATGGAAAAAAAGATGAGGGCACAGCATGATTCAGGAAACCCTCCTGTTTTATTTTATCCTTATGATGAGGAATTGGAAGCAACGATGATCGTATCCGATATCCAAGAAAAAATATCCAAGGGAGCAAACCCTGGGGACTTTGCAGTATTGTACAGGACACATACGATGTCCAGGGCCATTTTTGAACGGCTAGCCGCTTCCAACCTGCCATTCGTCATTGAAAAGGATGCGGATTCGTTTTATCAGCGCAAGGTCATCCGCGGCATGCTTGCCTTTATGCGCTTGAGTTTGTTTCCTCATGACAGCAAGGCAGCATCAGATGTCCTTTCCTCCTTATTCTTAAAGCAAAGTATATTACAGGAGTTAAAAGCAATGACAATATTGCAGGATTGTGATTTTATCGATGCATTTGCTTTTGTTAAGACAGGACATGCTTTTCAAGAACGAAAATTAAAAACGATTCCAGGACAGATCCGCTCTTTAAAAATTATGTCTCCACTCGTAGCTTTAGAAATCATCGAGAAAGATTTAGGATACCAGGAATATGTAAAAAAACGCGGGAATGATGCGAACCTGGAAAAAGGATCCGATGACATCCGTGACTTAAAGGTGGCAGCAAATCGTTTTCCCACCGTCGCCGCTTTCCTTGAACATGTCGATCATATGACTGCGATGGTGCAAGAGATTAAACAGCTATCGAAACATTTTAAGGATGCTATACAGCTTACCACCATACACCGTTCCAAAGGGCTTGAATATAACACGGTTTATGTTCTTGCTGCTGTCGATGGCAGCATTCCTCATGATTTCGCACTTGAATCTTACCGTAAAGGGGAACTATCCCCTCTTGAAGAGGAAAGACGATTGCTCTATGTAGCGGCAACCAGGGCTAAAAAGGACCTTTACCTTTCCATCCTGCAAACTAGACGCGGACGGGCCGCCCATCCATCACGTTTTTTGAAGCTTTGACCAAAAGCTGATGCTCTCCATCTTGGGAAATGGAAGGATAAAACAAGATGGTCTTATATTTTAGATTTTCACTGTTTTATGAAACCCTTACTAAAATAAGAAATTTGCGATACTCCTGCCGAAAAACGAACTTGTCGGAACACTGCTAGATGCTTATGGCGAGGAGTTTGGCAGGCAGTCGGCAAATTTCTGGAAGCAACTGCAACTTTTTTTAAAAAAACTGAAGGCCTGCATGATAGCAGGCCTTTTTTCACTTTTTATTTATCATATTAGAAATAGTACCGAAATCCAGTTTATTCCCTTCAGCTACGATGGAATGGACGATTTTATCTTCCATTTCCTTATTGACCGGTTTGTTCGCTATTTTTGAAACACGCTTAATGACATTTCTAACAGTTGTTTCATCTTTGAAATTGGCTCCTTGCAGCGAGTTTGCCAATTCTAATACATCTTTCATATTTACGCCCGTTTTACCTTCTATGTTCTTGAAAAAGTTATTATCCATACCTAAGCCCCTCCCTTTTCTGTACCTATCCTATGGCATTATCAGAAAAATGGTGCTAGGCCCAAACAAAAAAAAGAATAGGCTTCTTCTGCCTATTCCTTTTACCTTAGCAGCAGAAAGAAGCCCCTACAATGATCAATAGAATAAACAATACAACGATTATCGCAAAAGTGGAACCGCCACCGTAGCCATAACCGCCGCCGTAGCCATAACCGCCGCCGCCACAACAACCGTAGCCACCAAAACCAAACATACATATCACCTCGCTCTCGCTAAAGCTTACTGATAACATATGTAGGTCTGGACAAATATGTATAGGCCATGTCCTAGTCCAGGCTGCCTATTTCCGCTTATTCATCCTTTTGGCCTGAAAACCAAAGCTCCGATGAATCCAAAGACGATTGCAGCAGAGATACCGGAACTCGTAATTTCAAACATACCTGTCAGTACGCCAACGAGCCCATGTTTTTCCGATTCTATCATCGCCCCGTTCACCAGCGAGTTGCCAAATGAAACGATCGGTACGGTCGCTCCAGCACCGGCAAAGTCAATTAGAGGCGCATATAATTCAAATCCGCCAAGAACAGCTCCTATTACAACGAACAAGCTTAACGTATGTGCCGGTGTCAGCTTAGCAACATCGAAAAGAAGCTGGCCGACGACACAGATCAAGCCACCGATGACAAAGGCCCAAAAAAACATTGCTAACATCCAAATCTCTCCTTTTTCATGAATTCATCCCATATTCAATGGCCACCGCATGGGCAATGCACGGAATCGTATCTTTTTGCTGGACGGAAAGTGGTGACAATAATGCTCCTGTTGCGACAAGCAGGATTTTTTTATATTTGCCAGAAATCATCTCATTTAATATATGACCGTATAAAACCACTGCCGAACATCCCGCACCGCTCCCGCCAGCCAAAACAGGCTGATCCTTTTTAAAAATCATCAATCCGCAATCCTTGAATTTTTCCTGATTGATGTCACAGCCCTTTTGCTTTAATAAGTCAATCGCTGTCTTCCACCCAATTTGCCCTAAATCACCAGTAATGATGAAATCATAATCATCCGGGGTCAAACCAGTATCTTTGAAATGGGCAAGTATCGTATCGACGGCCGCCGGGGCCATCGCTCCCCCCATATTGAAAGGATCTTTCAATCCCATGTCAATGACCTTTCCGATAGTGGCCGAGACAATGTGGGGAAATTCCCCTTGCTTGCTTCCATCAGGAGCAACCAGCGCCACCCCCGCTCCGGTTATCGTCCATTGAGCTGTAGGTGGTTTTTGCCCTCCATATTCAGTTGGATAGCGAAATTGTTTTTCTACAGCTGCATTGTGGCTCGAGGCACCTGTCAACACATAGTTAGCCCCGCCATAATTAGTTATGAAGGCAGCTAGAGCAAGCCCTTCCATTGAAGTGGAACAGGCTCCAAACAAGCCAAAATATGGAATCCCATTAGTTCTGGCTGCAAAGCTTGTAGGTGTAACCTGATTGATTAAATCACCCGCCAAAAAAAATTGTACCTGTTCCTTGTTGATCTTACCTTTTTCCAATGCAAGCTCAACCGCTTTTTCCATCAAATGTCGATGTGCCTTCTCATATGATTCCTGCTCCATCCACAAATCGCCGTATAGGATATCGAAATCACCCGCGATTTCTCCATTTGCTTCAAATGGCCCGCCTGTTACCCCTGTTTCCAAGATGACCGGTTTATTGGTAAACATCCATGTTTGTTCTCCCTTTAACACCGCTTAGCCCCCACTCATTTGATAAATTGTTTTTATCAACGCCACGACAAAGGCTGAAAATACTCCAAATAAAATGACAGATCCGGCCAATTTAAACATATTGGATCCAACACCAAGTACAAAACCTTCCGTCCGATGTTCGATTGCTGCAGAAATGACTGCGTTACCGAATCCTGTAACAGGGACGGCACTTCCTGCTCCACCGAACTGGCCAATGCGATCATAAAATCCAAAACCGGTCATCAATAGGGCCAGGAACACCATGGTGGCAGTTGTAGGACCACCGGCTGTCTGTTCCGTAAAGTTGAAAAAGTAAATATAGAAGTAGGAAATGGCTTGTCCGACCATGCAGAAAATGCCACCTACTAAAAAGGCTTTCAAACAATTCCTCACTATTGGTCTTTTAATTTCATGCTTCCCTTGGAGCTCTTGATACGCATTCTGCTGTGGGGTCGTTTTCTCTTTGCCACTCATAGCTGAACCTCTCTTCTAAGTTAATTCTTTTTGAAGTTCTTCAATTTCCTTGAACTTCTTCCTTGCCTTTTTCTCGGGTACATCTTTTTCTTTGAGTAACTCGTTCAATCTTACAGATTCCAAAAAGATTTTATAATCGCTCGATACGATAAAATCATTTCCGGGAAACTTCTCTTCCAGATTTTTAGTCACGGTCTTTTCAATCTTCTTCATATGAAAACGTTTCAGATGCTTAACTTTATAAGCGACGATAATCTTTTTTTCGTTTTTCACGACGATTACGTCATAGATGGAGTCTTCATTAGCAACTGTTTCCTTGACCTTTGAGATCAGTCCCTTTTCATCCTTCCCATCCATTCCATTAATGATATCCATCGGTTCAGGATTCGTACGCTTAATCATTGCTAAATTCTCCGTTTTTCCATCATTATGATTGCTGCATCCAGTAAGCACATACAAAACAACCATAAAAACCAGCAAGCTGCCCTTAAAATATCTTCCTTGTCTGAACATAGATTCACATCCTAATTTTTCGTTCTATTGTTATTTTCTTGTTTAACTGTTTTTTTATGAATGGTAGGATTAGGAAATAAAAAAACCTTTCCGAAATGGAAAGGTTTATTCAATCAATAGCCTTTATTTTTATTGTTATTATTACAGCCACAGTCTTTCTTGATTTTGACCGGTTGATCTTTTTTAATCGGTTTTGCATAAGCCCATGGATTCTGTTTCTGATTCAATTTATGACTCCTCCTTTAAGTTCTATACCATACC
>NZ_JBHVQU010000120.1:0-11544 GCF_042886655.1 Peribacillus sp. NPDC058002
AATCCCAGGTGATTCCCCCGCCTACCCCATATTCAGCTTTCCCTGTTGCCTTATCGATCACGACTGTACGAATCGGCACATTAAAAACGGCTTCGGATTCAGGGGTGATAAACCCGATTGCACCGCAATAAACTTCACGTGGTGAATTCTCGATATCAGCAATGATCTCCATCGTTTTTATTTTAGGTGCGCCTGTTATCGATCCACATGGAAAAAGAGCCTTGAATATATCAATGATTGTTGTTTCCGGATTCGTATCGGCTGTAATCGTGGATGTCATTTGCCAAACGGTCGGATATTTTTCAATTGCCTTAAGCTGAGGAACCTTGACGCTTCCAGGTTCTGCAATCATTCCCAAATCATTTCTCAGCAAGTCCACAATCATATAATTTTCAGCTTGATTCTTTTCCGAGGCTGCTAACCAGTCTGCATTGAGCTGATCCATTTTCAGAGTTGTTCCCCGCTTTACCGTTCCTTTCATTGGGCGAGTAATCAGCTGACCATCTTCCCAACGGAAAAACAACTCGGGTGAAGCCGATAGGATTCGATGTGTCCCCACATTCAAATATGCACTATAGTTCGAGCGTTGGGCTTTCTTCAAGCGATCAAAGAAAGCGAAGTCATCTCCTTTGAATTGGGATTTCAAACGCATCGTATAATTGACTTGATAGGTATTGCCTTTCTCGATTTCGAATTTTATTCTTTGAAACCCGGAATGATAGGTATTTGAATCCATTTCTGATTTCCATTCAGCTAAATTAAAAGCCCCGGTCATTTTTTCAGGTAAGTCTTCTTCCGCTTTATCAAAAATCCCGAACCATAATAATGGCATTTTGGCTCCATCTTTTACTTTAAAAGATTTTTCAAAAGCAGGTGCCGCTTCATAGGAAACATATCCCGCTGCATAATGCCCCTGTTGAATTGCTTCCTGGACTTTTTGGAATTGGGGAAGGACATCCTCAATTGAATGGGCGGTGAACACTTTTTTCGGGTTCGTAAAAAAAAGAGGCCGGCTGTCACCTTGTTTATCTGTGAAGTGAAATATTAAGGATAAAGGATCTTCTCGTTTCATTCTGCTCTCCTAACTTTGTTGATGAAGACAATCGGTATGTATTTTATAAAAAAGCTTGCAGACACGTAATCTGCAAGCTCATTCTTTGACACTTATTTCATTCCAGTAACTTCTGCAATGATTTCATAAGAACGAAGGCGTGCATCCTGATCATAAATGGCAGAGTTTATAATCATTTCATCCGCCTGTGTTTCATTTAAAAATGCCTGCAACTGCTCTTTAACCTCTTTTGGATTTCCTATAATGGAAGCGTTCAGCTGCTTCATGACAATGGCCTTTTCATATTCTGTCCAAAGGCCCTCCATCGTATCAACTGGAGGAGCAAGTTGACCAGGCGTGTTCCTTATCAAATTCAAGAACTGCTGTTGATAAGATGTAGCGATCCTTTGCGCTTCATCCGTAGTATCAGCTGCAAATACATTGATACCAACCATGACATAAGGTTTATCGAGAACGTCGGATGGTTGGAAATTATTGCGGTAACGAGCTAAAGCTGGTTGAGTGTTTTCAGGGGAAAAATGGCTTGCAAATGAAAATGGCAATCCCAGCTGTGCTGATAATGCTGCACTGAATCCGCTTGAACCAAGCAGCCAAATCGGGATATCCTGTCCTTCGCCAGGGATGGCGCGAACACGATTATGTTTAGAGTCCGCATCTAGATAGCTACGGAGCTGTGCCAATTGTTCAGGAAAATCCTGACCGTTATTACGTACATCACCCCGGAGTGCCATGGCTGTAAATTGGTCGCTTCCCGGAGCACGTCCCAGTCCTAAATCTATTCTACCAGGATACATTGCTTCCAATGTTCCAAATTGTTCTGCGATAACCAGTGGTGCATGATTCGGTAGCATTATACCTCCAGAACCTACACGAATTCTTTCCGTCCTACCTGCAACATAGCCTATAAGCACTGACGTTGCAGAGCTTGCAATCCCAGGCATGCTATGGTGTTCTGCAACCCAGAAACGGTTGTAATTCCATTGCTCCGCATGTTTAGCTAATTCTACTGTATTTTTAAAAGCTCCCGAAACTGTACCACCCTCAACGATAGAAGCCAAATCCAGAACGGAAAAAGAAATGTCGCTAAGTTTTTTAGCTTGTTGATCAGCATTCATATCTTCATCTTCTTTCTTTCAATTATGATTAATTGGACGCAAAGCCATCATATAGAAAATGCACACAAAATGCACATAAAATGCTCGAACGGATTAACTGTTAAGAATTTCCCTGGCAATCAAACGAAACGAATTAAGCCGATCCTCCAACTTATGAGTGATGGTTATCAGCATGATTTCATCAGCTTGATATTTCTCCTGAATCTCCAAAAGCCGATGCTTCACTTGTAAAGGGGTACCAAAAATCAGTTTTTTATCCAAGGTTTCCATCAGTGCTTTTTCTTTTTCAGTCCACACATGGTTCCTTACCTCTTCTATACTTGGAACCTGCGTTCTTTCCCCTTGACCACTTTGAATTTTCCATAGAATGTTGCTAAGAGCGATTTCTTTTGCACGTTCCTCGGTTTCTGCGCATATGGCCGAAACCGTAACGATCGTTTTAGGTGCTTTAAGTAACCCTTTTGTTTGAAAGTCCTCACGGTACTGGTGAAAACTCTGCACGCCATCATTTTCACTCATGAATTCACCAAACGCGTATGCAGTGCCATTCTCAGCGGCAAGTTTTGCACTTTTCCCACTTGTCCCCAATATCCATGGTTCAGGCGGTACCATTGGGATAGGAGCAGCAGAGAGATTTGAAAAAGGATGTTCTTTTGGAAATTCATCTCTTAGAAAATACAACAGTTCTTGAACAAGTTCTGGCATTTTGTAAACATTCTGAAGAAAATTATCGGATAATGCCATCGTTGCTTCTGCAGAGCCACCAGGAGCACGCCCCAGTCCCATATCAATCCGTCCTGGAAAAAGTGTTGCAAGCATATGATAAGTCTCTGCTATCCTATATGGCTTATAATGCGGAAGCAGCACTGCCCCTGATCCAATCCGGATATTTTTTGTTTGTGCACCAATGTAGCTTATCAAAACCTCTGGAACGGAACAGGCCAATCCCGGCAGATCATGATGTTCAGTTAACCAGATTCGGCTATAGCCCAGTCTATCCCCTTCTTGTGCTAGTTGTAATGATGCCTGCAATGCTTCTTGTGCTGTCTGTCCGGATGCAATTGGGGATTGATCCAAAATGCTCAGTTTCATTTTTTGTTACCGCCTTTCTTGGCTTTCGTAACTTAATGGTAAATCATAACTAGTCGAAAGTCGCTTGAAATGCTTGCTTTGTTATTTTAGTTTGCAGCCTTTAACGGATATTATAAGGGGTTGAAACTAAATCGGGGAGTAGAAGCGAACTATATATTCTAGCGAGGTATTTGGTTTAATACATTAATTGCGCAGGTGCTCGGGTAAGGAGTCATTTCACCACTTATTCTATCGAGGTTTTTTTGAAAGAAATGCATATAAAGAAAAGCCCTTTTTAAGGGCCTTTCCGAAATTATTCACTTTTTTTGAATTGAGATAGTAATTCATCTGCCATTATTTGCGAATCCAAACGGGCCGCAATAAATGGGGGCTGGACCCGATTATTGGACTCGACGGGCAAACCTAGCCAGACAACTCTTTTATCAAAGATGATAAAGGAAAAGGAAACTGGTGAACAAATAAAATGATCAGCGTTGATATCAGGATTTCTTTTTGCTGAAATGGTCGTCAATTTCACTGCAGGGTTTCTTTTCATCAAATATTGCTGCCATTCTTCTGACAAACTGTTCAAATCTGGAACAGCGATAACCATCTCTTGTTTTGTTGATTCAATATCTTCCTGAAAGTCCCCTAATTTACGGGCATGCATCCATTGCAATTTCGGGTGCTGGTGTTTAACCCATTTTCCAATGTCTTTCTTTGATACAATCTGATCATTTTGAATTTGATGATCGACAAGCTGACGAAGTGTTTTGCTGCGATAAACGTGTTTGTTAACAAATGAAGTGTCACATACATGTACGAACTTACCCTTAGTCCTTGTTATGGCCACGTTAATGAGCCTTTCACTTTCTCTCCCTGTCAATAACATTCCAGCCCTGTTTTGCGGATAACTATCAACAGTGTCAAAGATCATCATCTCACGTTCACTTCCCTGGAAACGATGTACAGTTGCAGCGATGATATCCGCCGTTTGCCGTTCTTTCCCATATAAGTCATCCAATAGTTTTTCCATCAAGTCTGCCTGAGCACGATAAGGGGCAACATAACCAATTGACCTTGATCCGCCCACATAAGCTTCATGAATCAGTTGAAAAGATAAAAGCAATTGCCATATATTCATTCTCGAATGGGATGTCCGTTCAGTAATGCAATATTCCCCTGCTAAGCTAGTATCAAGAAGTGCTGCTGCCTTATTGGCAAACGGTTCCGACAGCATTATACCTTCCCTGCTAGTCGCAACACTTTTATGATCGCCAACAAAATTGTTATAGACGACACGATTAGTGAATGCTGAAATATCCGGATGCATGCGGCGCTGTTCCTTTAATAGGAATAAATGAGGGTGGAGTTCTCCTTCTTCAACAGACTGGGCAACACCTGCCCGATGAAATATGTCTTCCTTCAGCCAAAGTTTCACGAGGGAATCGCGAGCAGAAGCTATGGGTGGCAATTGTTTGAAATCACCACAAACGATAATATGCTTGGCTAACGCTGCAGCAAAAGCTACCTGAGGTACGTAAGCCATACTCGCTTCGTCCAAAATAACCAGATCATACTCTTTTTGATAAACCGTATCATCATTTGCGGCTTTAGCTAAGGTCGTTCCGATGACTTTTGCTTCTTTTACGAATTGAACCTCTTTTTGGCGGATTTTCTCCAAGACTTTGGCCAGCTTTTTCTCTATCTCAATTAATTGATCTGTATCCCTTTTACTGAATGACCCTGCCAAGTCATACTTTAATAGACGTTTTTCTTCGCCAAGCTCTTCTTTTTCTTTAACTAATGTCGGTTCATGTTTCCCTAATAATTGCCCTGTAACAATATCATCATGGTTGGCTAGTGATTCACCGGTTTGAGATCCATAGCGAAGCACATCGCCTTCTTTGAAACGATCTTTCTTTTTAATGAATGATGAAATTTCAGCCATCAAAACATCGACAGCTGTGTTGCTATGGGACAAAACCAGAATTTTTTTATCTTGTAAATAATGATTGGCTACTGTACGAGCCAGTGTATAGGTTTTTCCTGTACCAGGGGGTCCCCAAACAAAAGTGACAGGATTGAACTTCGAGCGCGCATATAATTCTTTTACACTGCTTTGTTTTTCATTTAATGGATGTTTTTGCGGCATGGACGGATCCATCAGGCGTTTGATCCGAAGCCTTTTCCTTTTGCTTCTCTTGATTTCATCCAAGCGCACAATCAATTGTTCCAGCAATTCCCAGGGATCATGGTATAAAAAGGCTTCACCTATCATATCTCCTAAAGAAAGATCAAAAACAACGATTATACTTTTCCCCTCTGATGAAAGGATTCTTCCATCTTGTTTAATCCCTCCCCATTCCAGTCGAACGAGGGAACCGACAGGGATTTTTACCGATGAACCTGTTTCAAAATAATAATTGAAAGAACCGTCACTTGTAAGCAGATAGCCGTTTGAAACCAGGTATTTTGTGCTGCCATACTTTTTCAAATGCAAGATCTCAAGTTGTAGTGCCTGCTGCCATTCTTTTATATAATTTACTGTCGAATTCATTTTTCACTTTCCTCACAAAATATGCCATTGAAGTACAAAGAAACTGGCCCATTGGCTAGGCTCCGATGTTTAAAATAACGCTGTCACCATGACTTTTTTCGCGAATTACCTGTTTCTTCAGCATATAAAATAAGGCCCAATCTATTGATTGGGCCTTTCCTACGCCAATGTTTTAACTATACCATTATTTATAAAATCATACCATGGGCTCTTTTGGAAGAAATGGTTTAGATTAGCCTTCGGACAAATCAGTGAATTGGTCGACCAGATCGCTGAAAATCTTCATTGCATTTTCGATTGGATCAGGTTTAGTTAAATCTACGCCTGTTTTCTTTAGCAGCTCCAATGGAAAATCGGAACTCCCGCTTTTCAAGAAAGTCAAATAACTTTCAAGTGTTTTTTTGTCCCCAGAAAGGATCTTATCAGCGATAGTAATGGCTGAAACGTAACCAGTAGCATATTTGTAGACATAAAACGGACGATAAAAGTGTGGGATGCGTGACCAGCCATACTTCACTTCTTCATCGAAAATTATTTCATCTCCATTATAAGCACGAAATATCGATTCATAGGCTGTATTAAAAACCTCGGCATTTAGAGGTTCATCATTTTCAGCTTTTTCATGTACGATCTTTTCGAACTCCGCAAACATCACCTGTGTGAAGAATGTTCCTTTAAAACTATCTATGAAATGGTTAAGTAAGTGTTTTTTCTTCTGTACATCTTTTGTAATCTTAATTAAATGGCGAATCAAAAGGATTTCATTCACAGTTGATGCAACTTCCGCGACAAAAATGGAATACCCTGCACTTATTTGCGGTTGGTATTTTGAGCTATAGTATGAATGCATACCATGTCCAGATTCATGAGCAAGTGTAAATACACTATCTAAGTCATCACGGTGATTTAATAAGATGAAAGGGTGAACGCCATAAAGTCCTAAATTGTAAGCACCTGATCGTTTTCCAGGTGTTTCCCTGACGTCGATATATCTTTTTTCCTTAAAGGTTTTCAGGATTGTGATATACTCTTCGCCAAGAGGTTTCAGGGCCTCCACCATCAAAGAAAAACCATCATCGTAAGAAATCTCCTCTTTAGCGCCTTCAACTAATGGTACACTTAAATCATAGGCACGCAATTCTTTTACACCCAACAATTTTTTCCTTAAGTGAATGTATTTATGCATGGGTCCGATATTTTGCTTAGTAGACATAATCAAATTATCATAAACCTCTTTTGGAACTTGATCTCCAAATAATGATTTTTCCAAGGCAGATGGATAATTTCTTAGTTTTGACAGATTCACATTATTCTTGATTGCTGTGGAAAGTGTGGAAGCGATTGTATTCTTCAATTGTACATATGGCTGATAATAGGCGAAATAGGCCTCTTTTCTTTTATCACGATCATCGTCTTCGATCAATTTGGAATACATTCCTCGCGTCAGCTCTACCCTCTCGCCGTCTACATTCGTAACTTCACCAAATTTAATATCAGCATTGTTTATCATCCCGAACGTTTTTTGAGGTGCTGAAAAGGCTTCGCCTATTTGGGAAAGCACCTCTTCTTGTTCTTTCGTTAACACATGGGCCTTATAACGGAAGGAATCCAGTAGATTCTCCTCAAAATATTTCAAACCCTCGATTTCATTTATGTACCCTTTTAATGTGGGTTCTTCCAGGCTCAAAAGAAAAGGCATGAAAAATGCAGAAGCATTGCTTATTTTCTGCCCTAACTTACCAGCCCGATCCAGTAATGCTTGTGATGAGGTTACCCGTGTATCCAAATCCGCTTGAAGCATGGCAAAAACATATAGCTTGTTATAAATGTACCCAAGTTCCTCACTTAATCGTAAATACTCGAACAAATCTTGAGCCGACTGAATATGTCCATCGTAAGTTTTTAATTTCTCTGTCATCTTCAGGACTTCTTGATAATCTTTTTCCCAATTAGACTGATCATCGTAAATATCTTTTAAGTTCCATGTTTCTTCCATTTTTATTTCGTCACGTGATTTAAACGTTTGCATATTGTCTGCACTTCCTTTCATGCTTATAGGCTTACCCTTTATTATAATCGACTTTCAGAAAAATCTGCATAGAAAAACCAGTATGCTAAAAATACATACTGGTTTCGCCTTTTATAATTAGAATTTTGCAGCAGTTTCAGCCACTTTCGCCAATCCTTCGGCAACGATATCCTGTGAGCGATCTGGGTATTGATTATGTCCCTCGATTACGACTGTTTCTGGGTTTGTTATACCCCATAAGTTCAAATTCATCGTTACGTATTTCTCTGCCATTTCGCCAGCATCCATTCCAGGCAATGCATAATCGGACCCGCGTGCATTAAGTAATGCCACTTTTTTACCTCCAACTAAGCCGACTGGGCCTTCAGCTGTATATTTGAATGTTGTTCCCGCTTGAGCAAGATAAGAAATATAAGTTACCAATGGTGCTGGAACCGTTGCATTCCATAGTGGGAAAGCAAATACTACTTTATCGGCAGCAAGGAATTGATTCAAGTATTGTTGCACGATATCGGCAATCTTCACTTCTTCTTCAGTCAATTCCATACCTTGGCTGCGTTTATATAGAGCAGTAATTGCTGTATTTCCGTAGTAAGGTAAGTTCAGGTTAAATAAATCCAATTCAGTTATTTCATCGTTACTATTTGCTTCCTTATATGTGTTCAAAAACGTTTCATACATTTTGACACTAATAGCTTGATCCGCAGGGCGGTCATTTGATTTAACAAATAATACTTTAGACATTTTTGTTCCCCCAATTGTTAATTTTGTATGTTATTTTAAAAATAGCATTTAATCCATATATCTCGAATTAACTGCAATTGCTACTTTCACATTATAAAACCGAAAATCCAATAAGGCAAGAAATTTGTTTTTTATTTTCAAATGTCCATTTCATGAATTTTCACGGATTGATTTTTTATCCCCATTACCTTCCAAGGAAGATACGAAAAAACCGAGAGCAATTTGCTCTCGGTTAAGTTAACTCTTTATGATGGAAGGGGCACTTACCTTTTATCGGTTCTATATCATCCCCTATGAAAAATTGTTTCCATTCATTATGATTTACATCTCCAAAGTGACTGATATCAGGATGTTTTGGAAGGTTATCCCATTTCTCCACTCGTTCCCGAACCTTTTCACGCGACATGATTCCGCCTTTTTCCGTTCCTTCCAGGCCTTCAAAGATCATCCTGGGCTGGAATCCAAGTACAAGGCTATTTCCTAAATCTCGGGTTTTACGCTGTTTATAAGCAGGTGCATTACCAAAGACGAAGATTGGTTCCCCTGCAAAATGATAGTCCCATAAATAATGTTCGGGATCTTTCGGCGTTTCAATTGGCCAAGGTTTTTCATCTGCTTTATGCAGGTATTGCAGGATATCCCAAAACCTTTTACGGTACAATTCTATATCACCCTCTATCGATTCAGGCTCCATAAAGACAAAAAGGCCATGCCTGATATATGGTGGATCCTGAAATAGATCAAGAAAGCTTTCCACTGCTTTTGGGAGATTGGACCAATCTTCCTGAGTGATATAAGCATAACGAAGTTCCCCTTTATTTTCAGCTTTCATACCAAAATAACAAGGAAAGGTTTTATCGGTCACTGTATTATGGAATGTTTGATATTCCTTAATTAACCATTGCGGCACTCGATCGGGATTTGTCATATCTTCTTTTGTTAACAAACTTGAATTAGCAGTCAGCATCATTTTTCTCCTTACATCATTTTATTATATGTTACCCGCTTTAAATAAACTAAAACTTCTTCTGGCTGGAATAAACTCAATCAATCGTATCCTATATAATTACTTCATTATTTAAGAGATTATGACTGACTCCCGATTCATCGGGAGTCAATTAAAAACTTTCGATCTGCCTATTAATCATTTTCTTTACATTGGGATAACCTAAGAAAAAAAAGGAGTGATGCAAAATTGGCAAGGAGAAGGAAAATTCTAGTATCTGAAGCACGAAAAGGACTCGATGATCTAAAAGCCAAAGTAGCTGGTACAAAGGATCCCGAAGAAGCAAAGTTTGAAGTAGCAAAAGAAATGGGCGTACCGCTGAAAAAAGATTATAACGGAGAACTGACCTCCAAGCAGAATGGAAAAATAGGTGGAAAGTTAGGCGGAGGCATGGTCAAGGAACTTATAAAGATGGCACAGGAGAACTTAGGAAAAAAACATTAAAAAAGCCGATCCCGGTTGGGGTTGTTTATTCAAAAGATCATATATTAATCGAACTGAATGAACGAAAAAATTCGGAACTTAGTACATCGCAATTATTACTCAACGCAAAAGAGCCAACCTTTATAGGCTGGCTTTTTTTTAGTATTAATTAATTCTCACGGGTGTAACTCTTGAAACTACTGACATTATTAATTCCTCCGACATCGGGTAATTAGCGGCAGCTGGATCCGTCATTACCGCTTTAAGAATTCTTCCCATATTTGAATGGTCAATTCCATAGGCGCCGAAGTCGGAAGGCAGCCCAAGATCAGATAGGAAAACACGGAGCTTTTCTACCACTTTCGCTAAGATCCCTTTTGAATCTTCATCATGTATTTTCACATTAAAAGCTTCGGCCATCAAATGGGCCTTTGGAAGATATAAATCCGGATTTGTTTCCATGACGACCGGTAATAATACGGCATTAGCCAAACCATGCGGAATACGGAATAATGCCCCATATGCGTGGGCAAAGTTATGAACTGGAATCGCATTCAGTGCACTGCAAAATGCAGTGATTCCCATCATGCTTCCATGAAGCATTTCCATTCTGGCCTCAATATTCGTTCCGTCCTTTACGGCCCTCGGTAAGTTTCTTTCAATAACTCGAATGGCCTGATAAGCATACGCATCGGTTATTGTTGTCGCTGCAGGTGAAACGATCGCTTCAATTGCATGTGTCAATGCATCTGCACCAGTAAACGCCGTAATGTCAGATGGCAGTCCGACTGTTAATTCGGGATCTAGAATGGCAACATCCGAAC
This sequence comes from Peribacillus sp. NPDC058002, assembly GCF_042886655.1. Taxonomy (NCBI): domain Bacteria; kingdom Bacillati; phylum Bacillota; class Bacilli; order Caryophanales; family Bacillaceae; genus Peribacillus; species Peribacillus sp. NPDC058002. The sequence goes on from NZ_JBHVQU010000120.1 coordinate 10,845, forward strand.
TTAAAAAAACATTGTATATATTCATTTTGACTTTTTTACGTTCATTATATATGACTGCGATCGGGGATACTTCAGAACCGGTCCCTGCTGTTGTGGCTACGGAAATATGCGGGATATTCATGGATTGCGCTTTTGGAAAACCCTCATACAGATAACCGCCTGGTATCGAATCATTTATATCCGTAATTCCTTTATATAATCCGAATTTCAATGCCTTTGCTGTATCGATGACACTCCCTCCACCAATTGCAAGGATGGCATCGGCATTCACTTCGCGTGCATATTTCAATGCTTCGTTTACACATTCACTAGCCGCGTCTTGTGTAACATCCAGAAACTGTCCCACTATTTCAGCTTTGGCACTTAATTTCTGTTGCTCAAAAGTTTCTGCAACTTTTTTAACGACACCTGCATTTTCCAAGCCGGCATCACTCACGAGTAGAATCCTTTTGGCCCCGAAACCATTGAATAGGGCCGGAATGAGTGAACGAGTGTTAGTGCCACTGTAAACTGAAGACCTTAACCAAAAATTCGAATGAGCGTTTACCTTCATAAAATTTCACCTCAGATATACTAGTTTATAAACGCAATTAAGAATTGTTCATGCCCGGCTATCAAGTTTCTGATGGCCAGTCAGTATGAAAAGTAAAATGGATACTAAGCTTGTCTCTTTTATCGGCTTTATATAACCCCATATTCC
>NZ_JBHVQU010000121.1:0-11447 GCF_042886655.1 Peribacillus sp. NPDC058002
AAATAGCCATGAATTAGATCTATTACTTACTAAAGTTAGATATACAGGATTAAAACAGTTTACGCGTCTTAATGGTTTGTCAGGAGGAACAGAGGATGAAAACAACAAAACGATTCCCAAAAGGCGTATAAAATTTGGAGGCAAGAGTAAGCTAGCATATATATAAGCTGCCGCGGGAGGTGAGTAAGTATGAGTAATGATGCAAGAGGTTCTAAAAAAAATAAACAAAATGATGCAAACCATGTGAATGCCAAGACGAAAGCCAATCAAAGACGAATTTCAGAAATGAATAACCAAGAGAATAATGATAAGGAAGAATAATGGGAAGGTTCAGTATGGACTGATTTTTTATGATTCCACTATAAATTTCTTCTCATATAAAAAAAGAATATAGAAAAAATTTTTACTAGAGAACTTGATATATTACATCAGTTCTCTTTATTGATTTATCACTCGAGAAAGAAGGGCATATTCAAGACCATACACCTCGTTAGAATATATAAAAGCAATCTCTATAAATATAAGATCGTTTTTTTGTCCTAGAGTTACTGCCTAATTAAAACCATCTTTTACATAAGCTCAATTAAAACCAGCCAGTTTTGCAACAGCTGACGCTCCAATTGACTTTGTTAGTATCGCTACAACCCAATGTGCTACAGCTTTACGTTTATTGTTTTTAATAATTTGTTTTAAGAAAGAAGTAGTTGTTTTAATGGCCGGACACTTTTTGGACTCTTTCACAGGTTGAATAATGATGGCATTAGCTGTTTGCATCTCAAACCCTTGGCACCTCTGGTGTCAGGGGTTTATTATTTGTTGGGCAAATCTAAGATATATAAATGAAATTGATATTTGCCCACCAAATTCAACAAAAAAATTTAATCAATGATTTCCTTTGGTGTATTCCTCAAACTTGTCTACGTTTTCTTTTCGAGTTTTTTGCTTATATGTGCGTAAACATCAGAAGTTATAGCAACGCTGTCTTTCTGAACATATTTCATATTTAATGTTCTTTAATTGGCATAAACCCAAAATCTAGATGCAAAAAAAACCGGAATGGTAGTTGGAGTGAATGTAGGTACCTCTACCGCACTCCCTGCTATAACCAACTTTTCCAGGTAGTCTGTAACATAACTCATATTTAAGCCTTTGGGGATCTAGCTCACTCAAGCGAGTTGCTTTCCTTGGCAAAAGGACATCCGGAGTTGTACTTGAAGCAAAAACTTTTACGCTATCTCCGGCATTTAATTTCACTATGACACTAACTGATATAACTAGAGAGTATCATAGGATACATTTACATTCACAACTGGATTACCTACATTTGAAATAGTATCGGTATCATTTTGAGCCTTGGCCTGAAGTTGAGCCTGGGCTTGAAGTTGAGCTTGAAGTTGCTCTTGCTTTTGTTGCTGTTCATCTCATTGGGCGGCTTTTTATTATGAATACATCCTAGGCATACATTTTTGCGATAAATAAAAATTAATTGAAGGAATACATTCTCAATAACCCTCGATCCCTTTTCATCGAGATGGTTTTTTTATTTATGGCTCTGTTAATAGTACATTTACTCAATAAGTGCATAAGATAATTTTAAAAACTGAAGGATTGAGAAAAATGTATTATGTTCCTTATATCCATCCCTATGAATATCAAAATCCTTATTATGTTAATGTACCTATGAGAAATCCTGATTATAGGCGTGTTAATAATGCTAATCAATTGGGTTTTTTACAAACATCAAACGGAAGAAATCATACTGAGGCTAAAGATTATGGACCAAAACCATTTGTAGTAAATATCAACGAGGCTTCGAAACAAAACACTACCTATCGTACTGCTATTTGGACAGGAAAACATTTGCAAGTTACACTGATGAGTCTTAAAGCTGGTGAAGATATTGGTTTGGAAATTCACCCTAATGTTGACCAATTTTTGCGTATTGAGCAAGGTCAAGGGGTTGTTCAAATGGGGAATAGACAGGATAATTTAAACTTTGTACGAAACGTCCATGATGATTTTGCAATAATGATACCTGCTGGCACATGGCATAATGTAACCAATACTGGTAACATTCCTCTAAAACTTTATTCGATATATGCTCCTCCTAACCATCCATTTGGCACTGTTCATGTTACCAAAGCAAATGCATTGGCTTCGGAAGAAGGGCATCGGATATGGCAATAGATCAAACCTTTAAAAAATACCCATCTCCTTAACTTTGAGTATATTCTTCAGTGATATCATTAGTGTAATCGTTAAGGATTAATAAAAGCCCTTTTCGAATCGAGAGGGGCATTTTTGTATTATTCGATTGAATGTTATTTCATTAATGATATACGTTAAAAATTTGGATGCCCAATCACCATAATTCGTGATATGCATATTAACTTGTAAACTAACTGGATTACTGTTCCAGTCTTTAAGACCTAAACGAGATATAGTGATTTTTTTGTAGGTGTCTTATTACTGAAACTCCCTGTGAAAGTTTGGGTTACTACTGGACCAGCGTCTGGATGACCTATCCAAAGTTTATAGTATTTTACAAGAACCATAGATTGTTGAAATTTGCACTAAAATGACATTTCTATGTATTAAATCATTTAATATATTTAAATATAAATAGGTAGATCAAGCCAAGCTAAGGAGGGATTTTTCTTATTCGTTTTGATCTTAGTCACTAACTTTTTTTCTCAAAAAGTATAGTATGAAAAAAAATCTGGATATGGAGCATATCCGGGGTATCCATATTCACCAATTCCATCATAAAAGGGCTCTGAAAGAAATGCTCCACCAGCAAGTTCCCCTGCGAAAGGAAATCCATAGCTAATACCAATACCAACATAATCTCCAATGGGACCACCATATCCAATACTACCAACCGGACTAACATGCCCAATACTACCAACATGTCCAACACTACCAATGTGTTCAACCCCTCCAATGGGACCAATAACACCTAAAGTAATTCTCCTTAAATCAACTATATTTATATCTGCATTTAATTCACACATTCCAAGTAATCTCACCCCTGTTTTTCAATTTGATTTAGAGTATGCAAAGGTAAGGAAGAAGTTTAGGTTATTACCTAGGAATACCAACATTATTTATGTTTTATATTTCCTGTTACGAACCACATTTAACACATTTACAATAACCCCTCTCAATGTGAGAAGGGCTTTTAAAGTAGATTATCTTTACAAATCCAAATTCGTTCTTGTTATTAGTCGCATACTTTTTTTCTCAATAAGTGTAATATAAATATGGGTCCGGATATGGTGCATAGCCTGGATATCCATATCCATCATATCCATATCCATAATACCCACCATAGCCCCCATAAAAAGGTCCTGCAAGCAAAGCTCCGGCAGCAAGACCACCTAAAAAAGGAAACCCAAACCCAAATGGTCTCCCAAACCCAAATGGTCTCCCAAACCCAAAAGGTCGTCTCCCGAACCCAAAAGGCCTCCCAAAACCTCCAAAGTGACCTCCACCACCAAAACCAATACGTCTTCTTATATCGTTTAAATTTATATCTTCATCTGTGTATATATAATACATTTTTTGAGGCTCCTCCCCTATTCTTCATTGATATAGAGTATGCAAAGAAAAGGCGGATGTTTAGGTTCACACCTAGGATATGTAATGGAAACTTCTACTCTGTAAACATCTTGTTCCTTTAAGTAAGCCTTGATGTTTATGTTCATTGTTTTTCTTCAAAAATTAATAAAGAAATGCTTTAATTTCTGCGTGATCTATTTCTTTAATCATATTACTCGGGAATGAAGGAAACCCTAGGTCAATGCTACTCTTATTGCCAGATTGAACAGTAGTGAATTCGTCAGAGATAAGTATTAATGTACCTAAACATTTATTATCTTCTGCTGCAACCTGATTATCTGTCGCATCAATATCACTTTTGTTGTGAATATATCCGGTTACATTAACGCCTACACCCCAAAAAGTAAATCATAGCGATGAAGAATTATAATGTAATACTTGGAATTCGAACGATTTAAAATTTTTATAAAAAGAGGAATATATGGATAAAGGAGGGATTTGTGTGTATCGTAATATAATGATTTTCTTTTCCCTGTATTTTATAACTTCCTTATTCTCTAATTAACAATCGTAAAAACCCTTTTTTATTACCGGCAATCTTTTAGGGAGCAATAGCGACTTTAGTTATTTTAATTAGTTATCTAATATAGGTTTTATACGATAAAAAGACAAAAGAACCAATGGAATAACTAAACCTTGATGGCATTATGGTGAATGTCGGTGCTCCTGGAGAGCCATTGTCCCTTAACGTGATATCCCTTATCGGTCATCGCCGTTCTTTTGCAGGTTCCGCGATTGGTGGCAAACGTGAAACTCAGGAAATGTTGGATTTCTGTGCAAAGCATCATATCTTTCCAAAGATTGAAGTAATCTCTGCTGATCAAATTGATGAAGCATATGAGCGTGTCTTAGCATCAGATGTAAAGTATCGATTTGTTATTGACACCAGTACAATCTAAGTTGCTAAATTACGATCTAAACTGCCTGTAAGACAGCGGAAGAACAATAAAGTTTTTCATAATCGGGTGTGATTGTGGTGGGTGCTATGATGACTCATGGTTAAATGAGGGTGTAAAAGAGGAACTGACAGCGCACCCTTATTTTATATGTTTTCCCTAATGAAAAACAGCATCTATTATTTGGGGTGCTTTTCTTTGCAGGGAATTTGTCCCTTTTGTCAAATTAGTTAAACAAAGGGGATGAAAAAATGAATGATGATTATGAGAAAATCAGTATTTTATTATCCAATATGACAAACGAATTAGTGTCGAGTAGAGTAAGGGTTAGAGCTATAGTAGAATTGCTGGGTGAAAAAGGACTAATAACCCGCGAAGAGTACGAAGATAGGTTTAAAAAAGTTTTTGAACGAGATGCAATTTCATATAGAAATGATCTATTGAAAGAAGTCAAAATTGATGAATAAAAGGAGAAGGCATCCATTAATTTGGGTGCTTTTTTCATTGGGGTGAGAACGATGAACCATGATGAGAAAAAGAAACCGGTTAAAAAGCCAGTGAAGCTAAGAAGTAGAGATCTGGAAGACCAAAGAATATTAAAGCTTTTACAAATAAGTATTTTACAAAATGAAATTTAAGCCAGAAGATTCCTAATGTGCAAAAAGGAAAAGAGCGTTAATCCTTATGTGATCAACACTCCCGTTAGTGCAGTAACATTCATGTTATTTTTTTAGATTTGATTTCATTAATAGTGAAATCTGTTGCTCATTCGTATTTGAAATTTGTTCCAGTTGGTTAACATTTAACTTTTGTCTTTGCAATGGATGATTTTGACTAAACTTAGCTTTCCCTTCATTTTGTTGCTTTTTATTTTGCATCCTTGAACTCCTTTGTTCATACCAGCGAGAAACCCAGCATCTACATCTTGCAAACTGTATGAACTGTCAGGAGCTTCGTACTTCGATAGCATTTCATGTGGGCGCTGCTGTATAACAATGCAGGTCAGGAAAATTACTAAGACGGTATGAATTTTGATGTTTTTCAAAAGATAAGTCGACAACTTCTCATCTATAAAATTTAGTCTTCTATAAGCTAACTTTCATTGAGTTAGCTTTTTTTTGATACAGCTCCGTTTTTTGATACGGGAGCATTTTTGCCTAATATAACAGAAAAGACAACAATCACTGCTATTACAAGAGTGAAAATTGTGATGGATTCATCTAGAAATACTGTTGCAAATAGAATCATCAAAAATGGTTGTAAATATTGAATCTGACTAACTCTTGCTATCCCGCCCAAAGCCATTCCGCTATACCAAGCAACATATGCTAGAAATTGGCTAACCACTGCGAGATAAATAAAACTAATCCAAGCTTGTATTGGGGCATGAAGCATTTCAGTTGTCAGATTCAGCCCAACTGGAATAATGAAAAATGGAGCACCAATCATAATTGCCCAGGCAATCACTTGCCAGCTACCTAGTTCTTTCGCTAATTCTCCCCCTTCTGCGTAGCTAAGTCCCAGAATGATCACTGCTGCCAGTAAAGCTAAATCGGCAAATTGCAATTGGCCGAATCCAAGATGAAGGGCATACATAATTACCGCTAAAGAGCTGATCATACTTGAAATCCAGAATTTGAGAGAGGGGAATTCACCGGCCCTAAATATAGCAAATCCGGCTGTCGCTAACGGTAACAGAGCTAATTCCACAGCTCCATGAGAAACAGGCAAGGATTCCATTGCCCAAGAAGTGAGGAGAGGAAATCCTAAAACTGCACCAAAAGCAACAATGAGTAGACGTTTGAATTGGTGAGGAGAAGGTAGTTTTTCCTTTCGAACAATTAGTACAACGGCTACTAAAATAGCGGCTACAACTGTTCTTCCTAAACCAACAATCGTAGTCCCAAAATATTCTACTGCAATACTTGTAGAAGGAAGTGTTAAGCTAAAACAAATGACCCCCACTAATCCTAATAATAATCCGAATTTTTCCCTTGTTACTCCCCGCATCTTCTCTAGCCCCCCATTTATACTTTGTACCCATCTGTACCGTTTTTTTTCTTATTTTAAAAACAGTTTTGATATAATTAACATACTATGATTCCATTCAATAAAAATAAACCATTTTTTTACCTATCTGTCCTGGTACAGTTGGAGGGGGGAATTAAATGAATTCAAAATATATAAAGATAATGGAAGACATTAAGCTTCGATTAGAAGATGGTTCGCTAATTGCTGGCAGTAAACTGCCTTCTGTTCGTCAGTTATCTGAGTATTTTTCATGTAGCAAAAATACGGTCATTAAGGCATACGTAGAACTTGAAAAAGAGCATTTAATTTATTCTGTTCCTAAAAGCGGCTACTATGTTGTGAATGAATACCAAAAAGCGCCGGAAGAAAATGGGGTAATTGATTTTTTGTCTGCAGGTCCAGATAAAAATGTTATGCCTTATGTGGAATTTCAACATTGTATGAATCAAGCAATTGACCATTATAAAGAAGAGCTTTTTACATACTCTGATCAACAAGGGCTTTACTCATTACGAGTACAGTTGGTGAAATATCTGCAAAATTTACAGGTTTTCACTCAACCAGAAAGATTAGTCGTTGTATCTGGCTCCCAGCAAGCCCTTAATTTATTAGTGTCTATGCCATTTCCAAATGGAAAAAACAATATTCTAATTGAACAGCCTACTTATTTCGGATTCATTGAGTCAATCAATCTACACCAAACTACTACCTTTGGAATTGAATTATCAATGGAAGGGATTGATCTTGATCGTCTGGAATACATTTTTCGAAATAATGATATAAAATTTTTCTATATTATCCCTAGATTTCACAATCCACTAGGACATTGTTATACGAATAGCGAAAAGAAAAAAATCGTGGAGTTAGCTGAAAAATACGATGTATATATAGTGGAGGATGATATATTAGGAGACCTTGATCCAAATCCAAAATCAGATCCATTATTTTCTTTTGATCCCTCTGGGAGAGTGATCTATATTAAAAGCCTTTCGAAAATTTTTCTCCCTGGGTTAAGGATTGGTACTGTCGTTCTTCCTGCATTAATGATTAACAATTTCATACGATATAAATTCAGTTCGGATTTTAATAGTTCAGCTCTTTCTCAAGGTGCGCTGGAAATCTATTTAAAGAGCGGTATGTTTAATAGCCATCTCAAAAAAGTTAAAGAGCTATATAGGACTAAAATGCAAATCCTTCAAGAAGCATGTCAATTATTTCTGCCGGCCAATACTTCTTTTTCAAAACCGACTTCCGGTTTCTATCTTTCCATCAGTTTGCCCGAAAATGTGAAAGCAAAACAGGTGGTTCATATGTTAAACGAGCAGCATATATATGTTGATGATGCCTCTAGAATGTTTTTAGCAGAATATAAAAAGGAAAATCTCGTTCGATTATGCATCTCACAAGTGAACGAGAGTCAAATTAAACTAGGGGTAGAGCGATTGGCTTACTGTATTGCTTTAATTGACAATAGAAAAAAACATGTTTATCCAAATAACTTTTTACGCATATAGTATGGGTAAGTTTTTTATAGAGGGCAGCATCTGAGGATTATACGGATTTCCAAGCATTATCAAAACGGTTGATTATGTAACTTAGAAAAATTAAGCTATGTTCTTTTTGAATCATAATGATATGTTTTCTGTGAAGTTATCCTAATAATCCTGCAATAATATACTATATATCAATTTATTTTAAGATGAAATATATGGGTTACTTGAAAGGAATTTTCCTCATGAATATTACACCTTTTTTAATTTACTGTTTTATTGTTTTAAAGGCGTATATTGAATAACGGCATTTGAATATATGTCACATTTAAAATGAAAAGTGGTTAATATTACAGCATTTTAAATGATTTCACACTAGACGCTACCACGAATATCTAAACTAAAAAAATTCCAAGAATTACCATGCCGGCAATCGTTTCATTCTACACGATTATAGTTGCATAAAAATAAAAGGGGGAATAAAGTTGTCTTTAAACGTAGGGGATATTATTACATTTGAACGGACTTTCACTAAAGAGGATGTTGAATTGTTCACAAAATTATCATGGGATGAGGGGAATCACCATATTACTCCTGATGAACAGGGAAGACTTGTTATTCAAGGGTTGTTGACTGCTTGTTTACCAACAAAAGTTGGTGGAGAAAACAATGTACTGGCTCGTACCATGAATTTTGAGTTTATTAAACCAGTTTTTACAGGAGATACAATAATATGTGAAGTAACGATCGAAAAGTTTGAAAAGAAAGATAATGGTAGAATATCTATTTTGGCAACTTTCCTATGCACAAACCAGAATGAGGAGCAAGTATAAAGAGGAAGCTTTGCGGGAGTCATATTATAAACTAATATATTTAGAACGGCTTCCATAGCCCCTAACCCGCCGATAGCAGAAAGAAAAAATCATTCGTTACGAGGGTACTTGTGGCTTTTAATGTGTTTTAGTAATTTTAATGCATCCTGTCGAGGATGTTTTTTTTATTGGAATAAATACACATGGCAAAAACTGTGATGTTAATTCCAGTAGAAAGACAATAAAGTCATATAAATAAATCTTTTTGAAAATTAGCTTGTTTATAAGGAGAGGTTCTGATATGATGGTTTGATAAATTTTTTAAGGGGTTTAGAGAGGGTGAGTCAATTGACTAAAAACCTTAGACAATTGAAAAATGTTTCGGTGTTCCAAACGCTTCTAACTTAGAAAAATAATTTAGAAGCGAGGAATAATTATATGAAAAGTCAAAGAATCTTTAATAAATCATTTCTTTTTTTATTTATAAGCAACTTTTTAGTTTTTATTGGGTTTGAAATGTTGCTGCCTATTTTGCCTGCCTATTTGTTAAGCATGAATGCATCTTCCATTCAGGTAGGTCTAGTCACATCACTATTTACGATAGGTGCTGTTTTAATCAGGCCTTTTGTAGGTTACTATTTAATTCATAACCAGAGGAAAAGTCTGGCCATTTGTGCAAGTGCAGCTTTAATGATCATTACAATGCTATATCCGTATCTTAATATTATATGGCTTCTTCTATTGTTACGGCTTTTCCATGGTGCTGCTTGGGGGGTATCAACCACAGCTAATAGTACAATAGTAGTGGATTTGATTCCTAAGACACGCTTAGGAGAAGGGATAGGGTATTTTTCTATATCCACAACGGTAGGGGCTATCATTGCACCAAGTATAGGTATCCTTATCTATGACTCTTTTTCCTTCGATATTTTAATTTGGTCATCAGTAGTACTGAGCTTATTAGCGGTAATTGCGCTTCAATTTGTAAATTCACCTACTAATGTAAAGCGTAAGAAGAAACCATTTCGCTTTTTGGATATGATTTATGAAGAAGACGTATGGTTCCCAGCATTACTTACCGTTATTACAACACTAGGTTTTGGGGCTGTCATTACATTCTTGGTTCTTTTTGGTAAACAAAAGGGAGTAGATCATATTTTTCTATTCTTCCTTATCAATGCAACTGTATCAACTTTACTACGTCCGTTTACAGGAAAATGGTATGACAAAAAAGGACCTTGGTCTATTATCATTATTTCAGCTATGTTAGGATTTTTGTCACTTTTTATCCTGTCTTATACGACAAATGATATTCAACTTATCATTGCGGCGATTTTATTTGGGGCAGGGTATGGCACTGTTATGCCATGTTTACAAACGTGGACTGTTCAAAAAGTAAGAGAAGAAAAAAGAGGTGCAGCCAACGCAACCTTTTTTTCCAGCTTTGATATTGGTGTTGGAATTAGCGCATTTGTATTAGGCATTTTAGCTGAATGGATTAGTTTAGAGATGATCTTCAGGTTTGTTAGTCTAAGTTTTATTGTTGTTGCAGTTTTAGTCTATAAGGATTATATAAATAAAAGTAAGGCATAAATAAATCGATCTAAAACCAATCCACCTCTATTTTTATAGAGGTGGATTGGTTTGCTGGAATTATAATACCAATAAGGCAAAATGGAATGCATCTAGTTCCACTCGTAAGCATATAAGGGATGTATTAAAAAGGCAGCTAATGACCTAGTCAGCAGGACAAGTGTTAAGAATCAACGATTCTACAGTAATTTTTTTACCAGCAGAAGTGCTTTGATTTACGAATCTCAAGCTTCAAGGCTCTTATCAAATTTCCCAGGTGCGAAGTTTAAGTTATAATAGTTAAAAACATCCGTCAATATAAGATGGATGATGTAAGCTTCTTGATTAATACATAAAAAGGATTGGTGAATAAGAATGGCAATAGTTGATGTAACGGTTATTCCTGTAGGTACACAAACTCCAAGTGTCAGCAGTTATGTGGCAGATATTCAAAGAGTATTAAAGCAATATGAAGAAAAGGGAGAAATCCGTTTTCAACTGACTCCCATGAATACAATCATTGAAGGCGACCTTCCTAAGTTGTTTGAAGTGATCCAAGCGATGCACGAAGTACCTTTTGAAAAAGGTCTTGCTAGAGTTTGTACGAATATCCGAATCGATGACCGTCGTGATAAAGAACGCAAGATGGAAGACAAAGTAAAGCGAGTGAAGGGTATACTTGAGGAATAGTGAAATGTATAAAATGGCATAAGGTCAAGAAAATAGATCAATTATACAAACACCTCGATTTTCGCATATATAGTGCCGTTTTCGGAGATATATCCTGAATTTCGGAGATATAGTGCTGTTCTTCTGAGATATTTCCCTAGTTTTATGTGATTTTCAATTAATGTAAATTTATTAATGGCTTTGAAGCCTTGGTATTACTGATTTCTCAGTTCCCAAGGCTTTTTTTATTTGAAAGGGAGATTTCATACATTTGTATATTATATTTTGCATAGGTGATTAGGTAGTGATAAAAGGTTCCAAAAAAGATATAAACAGTTGTCTAGATAATTTATAAG
>NZ_JBHVQU010000122.1:0-11177 GCF_042886655.1 Peribacillus sp. NPDC058002
GACCTATTAAACCCAAAGGTTGCCAGCACCATGACAAGGGATACTAAAATCTTCATGTACACTCGGTCGGCAAATGCATAAAAAGGAGTGAATGCCAATACGATAATGAGGGAACCAATCAATCCGCCGATGCATACCCGCCAAAGAGCCACCCTTCGTTTAAGAATGATTGCGGTCCAATATAAAAGGAGGCAGTCAAATAACCAATTCAACAACCAGATCACATCTAAATATAAAGTCAAACACCCTCCCCTCCCTTTATTAACAAACCTTCCACTAGCAAAAAGTATAGCGTACCTGCCCTTAGAAAGTGTGTCACTTTTTGTACTGAAAACTTAAGAGTTTTTCAGTCATTTTTACCCTTTTTGTAGAAAAACAGCCATTGATATTTTCAATACCGTCTTAGAGACTATCCTGCTCCCTTTTACTTCTGTCGATTTATGTTATAAAAGTTTAATAATTTATTGCTCTTCATCTTTTTACATTTATGAATGAAAGTGAACAAATGATGTGGACTCCCTTCTGCCAAGGCATTCCACCCAGTACAATTCCATCTTCCAGTTCACAGGATATCCAGAAAGTATCATGGATCCAATAATGCAGATTTCATTCATCACTCCGGTCCGATTGAAACGCCCCATTATTATAAGGTCAATTGACACCAATTGCTTTTGAGAGTTCACATTATAAAAGACAAAAAACCGTCCCCAAATGGGAACGGCATATGACGTCATATTAACGGCGTCTATTACGGTTACGGAGGAAGGTTGGAATATCCAAGGCCTCATCACCTTGATTGGCATTACGTGCAGGCTGTTCATTGACTTCTTCTCTCTTCACTTCACGCTTCACGTTTGGCTGTGGCGTTTGTTGTGTCTGAGGTCTTGATTGCTGCTGTTGTCCGAGTGTTGGACGTCCAGTAGGCCGTATTGAAGCTTCAACCTCGTTAAAACCTGTTGCAATTACCGTAACGACGATTTCATCTTTAAGGTTTTCATTGATAACCGAACCAAAAATCATGTTTACGTCTTGATCGGATGCAGTAGCCACGATATCGGCCGCTTCCTGGACTTCAAAAAGACTTAGGTTCGTGCCACCTGTAATATTCATCAGTACGCCTTGGGCACCATCAATCGATGTTTCAAGCAACGGACTGGAAATGGCTTTTTTCGCCGCTTCCGCCGCACGGTTTTCCCCTGAGGAAATCCCGATTCCCATAAGTGCGGAACCTTTGTTGGACATGATTGTCTTCACATCGGCAAAGTCCAAGTTAATAAGACCTGGAACAGCAATTAAATCTGAAATCCCTTGTACACCTTGGCGAAGTACATTATCGGCTTCACGGAATGCTTCAAGCATCGGCGTGCTTTTATCGACGATTTCAAGGAGGCGGTCGTTAGGAATGACGATCAGTGTGTCAACCGATTCCTTCATGGATGAAATCCCGCCTTGTGCCTGTGTTGCACGTTTTCGGCCTTCGAAAGTAAACGGACGTGTAACTACACCCACTGTAAGAGCCCCTAAATCTTTAGCGATGCCCGCTATGACAGGAGCAGCCCCTGTTCCCGTACCGCCGCCCATTCCAGCCGTTACGAAAACCATATCGGCACCTTTAAGCGCTTCTTCAATCTGCTCTTTGCTTTCTTCGGCAGCTTTTTTTCCTACTTCGGGATTGGCACCTGCTCCCAAACCACGAGTAAGCTTCCCACCGATTTGCATTTTGATTTCTGCTTTAGATAGATTAAGAGCCTGTGCGTCAGTATTGACAGAAATAAACTCAACACCCTGTACACCATGCTCGATCATTCTGTTTACCGCATTGTTTCCGCCGCCGCCAACACCTATTACTTTTATCGTTGCTAATTGTTCTAGATTAGAATCAAACTCCAACATGACAATCCTCCTATTTTGACGAAATTCCCGATTCTTAATGATTGTTATTCAAAAAAGTAACCCAGGATTTTTTTGAATTTAGATTCACCTTTTTCACCTTGTTTTTTAGCCGTGTTCTCTTTGTTTTTCTGAGAAACCTTCTGGCTGCGCTGGTCGTTATCTTCTTGAGCTTGTCCAGCTGCTACAGGAGTTTTATTAGCGGTGTTTTTTTGCATTCTCTCTTTCTTGCATGCGTGTTTAATCAAACCAACAGCTGTCGTGTATTGGGGTTCCCTGACACCGATGTAATTCGGTTCAGCTGTCCTTACTCGGTTTTGGAACACATATTGAGCTAGCTCCAGAACTCCCGGCATCTTAACGACGCCCCCGGTCAACACGAAACCACCAGGTATATCCTGGAAGCCAAGTCTCTTCAAATCATCTTGAATCAACTCGAATATTTCGGTCACCCGCGCTTCAATGATATCCGAAAGCATTAACTGGTTGCAGGTCTGCTGCTGATCGCTGCCGATGATCGGTATTTGGAATACTTCATCTTCAGACGCGTCATCATAAAAGGCATGTCCATGCTTTACTTTTATTTTCTCAGCTTCCTCCATCGTTGTCCTCAGAACGATGGAAAGGTCCTTCGTAAGTGTTTCCCCGCCTATAGGTATCACAGACGTATATTGTAAATAGCCTTGTTCGAAAATTGCGAGAGTCGTGGAACCACCGCCAATATCGACAAGTGCCACACCAAGTTCTTTTTCATCCTTGGATAAAACAAGGGAACCTGCGGCTAACGGCTGAAGGGCAATATCAGTTATTTCCAACCCTGCCCTTTCCACACAGCGCAGTGTGTTATGTAAAATTGTCCGAAGACCTGTGATTAAAATCCCCCTCATTTCCAACCGGACACCTATCATGCCCCTTGGATCACTGATTTCATCAAGTTCATCAACTTTGTAGTGAATCGGCACCACGTCGATGATTTCCCTGTCGGATGGTATCGTTATTAACTCCGCTGCTTCCCTAACACGGAAAACGTCATGCTCGGTAATCTCTTTATTGTCACTGGATACCGCTACTACCCCATGACACGGCTGAAGCGTCACGTGGTTTCCGCTTATGCCGACGATTACCTTCTTTATCTCCATCCCTATCATCCGTTCTGCTTGCTCTATAGCCTTTTGAATGGATTGGACGGTTTCATCTATACCGACGATCGAACCCTTTTTGAGCCCTTCTGATTTAACATTTCCTACGCCGATTATATTTAATGTGTCATTGACCATTTCCCCAATGATAACTTTTACACTGGATGTACCGATGTCAAGACTTACGTATATTTCGTTGCTGTTCATTCCATGGCACCTCCTTCAGTTTTATACATGTATTAGTAGAATAACATTTTTATATCGAAGTCTTATACATTATAGAATAACAGAACTGATTACAACAACTCTCGAATTCCATGGATATTCGGTTCATTTTGTATTTCACGAACAAAACTCGTAGATTTCCCACTTTATGGTGCTTATTGTTCGCTTCTCAACGAGACTGATACACTTAATAAACTAGATACTGCCATAAACTATTCGTCATTTATAACTTAATTCCCTTTAAAATTATAGATTTTTTTTCTGCTTTTTCCGGGAAATGGACCATTTTTCAATTAGGATCCTTCTAATCAGGGCGATATTTTGAAAGAGCCTTACACCGAACACAAAGATTGCGGCTAAATATAAGTCTACACCAAGATGTACACCTAGAAAAGCCAAACCTGCGGCTAAAACAATATTAAAGAAGAATCCTGTTACAAATACAACTTCATCATAAAGATTTTGCAAATGAGCCCGTATGCCCCCAAATAAGGTATCAAAAGCAGCAAGTACGGCAATGGAAAGATAATTTGAATATTCATGGGGAATATCAAAATCCACCAAAAAGCCAAGGGTGATTCCTATTAATAACCCAAAAACCGGAAGCCACATTACGATTCCCCCCCATCCATAATGGGTTCCATATGTTCCACATTAATAGCATTTTGGTAGGCCGGCAAAGTCAACTCACCGGAAGGTACATCGATCTGCACTTCAAAACTATCTATAAAGAAATCATCCATAAGTTCGGAACCTTCAATGCGTTGCTTCAGTTTCTTTGGATTAACGGTTATCGCCTTTATTTCGACCGGGTAATGAACAAGAGGATAACCGTCCATTTTCGGCTGCCCATTAATATCACGAATAACCGATGTTGATATATACCTTTGTCCTGAAATGGAAATTTCGTCAGCGCCATACCTATACATTTCATTAATGAGCCGAATGATCAAAACAGGTGAAATATACTCGACCTTCTCACCAAGTAGGATATCTGCTTTGATGGGCTGTATAGATACGATGACGCCATTACCTTTAATTTCGGTCAAACCTGCGTCTGTCTTTAATTCGGTCAGGGTGTCACGCAATACTTCTTCTTTACTCTCATTTTTCTTTGTTTCATAGGATGCTATTTTTCCCTCAAGCTTTCTGATACCCTCTATTAAATCCGCCTGGGTCTGCTGTTCTTTCAATAAATCACTTTTCAGCTCCCACATATCCCTTGTATCGGAAACGACAGGCTGATTCACCAAATTGAATTGAATAGCGAGCATGAAGCCAGCAATCAACGTAACCAAACTAAAAGAAAGCTTTTTTTTCATTTCCAGTTTCTCACCAATCTTTCATCGAATCCGGCGGTCTGATCACCCTCCAATAATTGGATCAAAAATGATATTCTTTTGCTTTTCCACTGTAAAGGTAATATTCTCATTAACCAGCTGTTCCTTGATGCCACCGGGTAAGTCCAGTGAAGCACCCAGGACATCCGGGTCCCCAATCGCAGAAATGATGAAGGGAGCAGGATGTTGTTGACCATCGATTGTAATCACAGGCCCATTACAGATTATGTATGAATCATGATTTAACCTTTGACCGTTAATCGCAACAGCCTCTGCACCTGATATGTATAGTTCATTGACGACCTTGAAGACATGCTGTTCATGGACGAGGTAATTATTAACATTGGCTTTTGAATCCATATCCGTACCATCTTCAAGAGTCACCTGCAGGCCTGAGCCTTTTACTTTCACTTTCCCGAGAAACATACGGTATTTTTCCGTATCCTTTGCCAAATTGAAAAAAAGCTGCTTTTCCTTCGCTAGGTCTTTTTCTATTTGGGATACATTTTCTTGCTTCTGAAGGAGTTCCAACTGAAGTTCCCGGTTCTGCTTCTCTTGTTCGATCAGCTGCTGCCTGAGTTCATATTCCTGATCCCAGGCTTTGTCCTCCCCTGCACCCTTACCTTCTTTGGTCAGATTGTAAGAGAAGGCAATCATGAATCCGAGAACCACGCAAACCAGGGGTAAAATCACCCGTTTGCCATTAATTTTCCTCATTAGTGTCTTCCTTTTGTTCAGCGTCTTCATATGCCTTAAAATAAGAACCCACTTCCAGATCGATGACTCCCTTTACATTCGGATCCAACTGGCTGACAATTGATGGATAGTGAATCATTTTCTCGTATAAAGTCCGGCTTGTCGCACTTACTTCAAACCCATCGTTCATATACATGACGATATGGTAGACATCAGTTTTGGTTGGAGCGTAATGAATTTCTGAAATGGCATTCTGAATCTCGACAGGAAGCTTGTCCAGCTCTTCTAAAAGCAACTTTAATGCTTTACCCTCTTTGAAACCAATTAAAACAGGGGCAAATACTGGAATTTCACCTGTTGCCAGCTCCTCTAAAACGGACCCGTTCTCCAAAATGGGTGCAAACTTCCCATTATTGGACAGATATGCCATCCTATTATGTTCCGAA
This sequence comes from Peribacillus sp. NPDC058002, assembly GCF_042886655.1. NCBI lineage: Bacteria > Bacillati > Bacillota > Bacilli > Caryophanales > Bacillaceae > Peribacillus > Peribacillus sp. NPDC058002. Next base: position 5,737 of record NZ_JBHVQU010000122.1, read on the forward strand.
ACCGTAATTTTTATGGAATTAGGAAATATCGGAGTCACCTTAACGCTTTTTATTTCTTTATTTTTTTTGATATTGGCTGCAGCTTCCCCTGTATCAACCTTCCAGATGCTTCGATCCTTCTTCACCTTACTCAGTTTTATGATCTGTTTGGAAGTAATATAACGATTTCCCTCCACCTGCACGGATTTCACATAGCTTAACGGAGATAAGAAATATAGCACACAAGCAACCAGAATGAAGAAAAGGGAAAGCAAAAGAACAAGCCGCCTGTTTGCTTTGCTTTTTCTTAATTGTTTTAATTTCGGGATGCGGTCCTCAATGGAAACGATTTTCCCCTTTTCCATCCCCTTCACCTCTTCCTGAAAAAATGGATGGTTCTTGACAGTGCGAAATCAAGACAAACTCTATATTTGGTTATTAACAAACATTAAAAGGTAACACATTATATCACAATATTTGGATATAATGAATCCTACTATTTTCTGCCGATAATTTCCACTTCTGTTTCCATTTTAACTTCAAATTTATCAAACACAGTATCCTTCACATGCTGTATCAGCGCTTGAACATCAGCTGCGCTTCCATTACCTGTGTTAACGATAAAGTTCCCATGCATTGGTGAAATCTGAGCTCCGCCAATGGAATGTCCCTTCAGGCCTGCATTTTCGACCAATTTACCAGCATGGTGTGGAAGTGGGTTCCTAAATATGCTCCCGGCACATGGAAGATTATACGGCTGGGTATCTTTACGATAATTCTTGTTATTCTGCATTCTTTCAACGATTTCGGTTCTATCACCCTCTGTCAATTGAAAAATTGCTTCCAGTACGATACCAGGTCTTTTCTTCTGAAGCAGAGAAGTTCGATAAGAAAACTCCATTTCTTCCTTCGAAAGCCAAGCTAGGGTTCCATCTTCAAATAGAACATGTGCCTCCTTGAGAATTTCACTCATATCGGAACCGTGTGCACCAGCGTTCATATAGACTGCTCCGCCGACGGAACCGGGAATCCCACTGGCAAATTCCAATCCTGCATATCCTTTTTTACTGATTTGTACGGACAGGCTGACAAGTGATACCCCAGCTCCTGCTTTTATCTCCGGCCCATTTATCTCGAGATGATCAAGTCCTTTACCCAATTTAAGCACGGCACCTTCTATTCCGCCATCACTGACAAGTAGGTTCGAGCCCCTGCCGATCACCGTCCATGGAATCTCATTTTCTTTGATGACCTTCATTGTTTTTTCTATATTTTCAATGGATGACGGCACGATGAATAAATCAGCCGGCCCCCCAATTTTCATAGTTGTATGATTTGCAAGCGGTTCCTGTTCAAGAACTTTGCCGATTTTCATTTCAGTTAATTGCTTTATCACATTATCCATGATAAACCTCCTTGTTGTTCCAAAAATTCCAAGTTATAATTTTCATTTCCTCTTCCATGAGGTCACTTATATGACAAGATTAATTACGCCTATTTAGCAGAAAATGAGCAGAAGCAAGCCCCAGTATGGCCTAACCCTCTTATACTATAGTCTAAACAAAGACGTATTGCCAATATTTATTGTGGATTCCTTAACATTCATACATGGTAATATTTAAGCGGCATTTCATTTATTTCTAAATTTCGGCAAAGCACAATCCAAAATCGTTTTCCTGCAAAGGTTTTCAACGTAAAAAAGGAAGCCCTGCGTTTAACAGAACTTCCCTTTAGCCAAACCCTATATTTCACTTATTTTCAGAACCTTGAATAACGGCTAATATTCAGGAGCACCCCAATCGCCATCAACATGAGCGTCAATGATGAACCGCCATAACTTAAGAGGGGCAAGGTGATACCCGTAACTGGCATCAAACCCGTTACCACACCTATATTGATCATCACTTGAATGGCGACCATTGCAATGATCCCCACCGCTACAAGGCTCCCATATAAATCAGGGGCACCAAGTGCGATCCGAATGCCCCGCCAAAGCATGAGCGCAAATAATAAAATGACCAGAGAACCCCCGATGAAGCCAAGTTCCTCGGAAAGTATGGCAAAGATGAAATCAGTCTGCGGTTCTGGTAAATAGAAAAACTTTTGGCGGCTTTGCCCGAGTCCCAATCCGAACAATCCCCCGGGTCCGATTGCATAAAACGATTGAATCATTTGAAATCCACTGCCCAAAGGGTCTTCCCAAGGATCCAGAAAAGACGTGATCCTTTTTATCCGATAGGGCGCTGATAAAATCAGACCGACAAAACCTGCTACCCCGATTAGCCCCAAGCCAACAAAATGACTGATTTTTGCCCCGGATATAAAAATCATAACGATGCACGTTCCAACCATCACCGTTCCCGTTCCAAGGTCCGGCTGTAACATGATCAATCCAAATGCCAAAAACACTAAACCCAAGGATGGAAGCATCCCTTTTTTAAAGGAGGTGATCAACTTTTGCCGTTCTGATAAAAACTTAGCTAAAAAAGCGATCATCGCCAGCTTCATGAACTCAGAGGGCTGCACCGAAAAGGCACCTACACCAATCCAGCTCCTTGAACCATTTCTCGCCATTCCTATACCTGGTACAAGCACAGCCAGTAACATGATGAAACAAATGATGATAAGGATTTTGGCCCATGTCCGCCACGTCCAGTAATCCACATTCATGATGAAAAACATGGCTATGACACCAACGCAGGCAAATAGCAACTGCCTTTTAGCAAAATAAAACGAATCATCAAATTTATATGTTGCCCAAATGGCACTCGCGCTGTAAACCATGATTAATCCAACAGTCAAAAGACTTAAGGTGACGATAATGAGAATGAGATCAGGATTCGATTTTTTTAATGGCACGGACATCCACCTCTAGGAAGTTTTTCGAGCCTGCGAATATAAAACATCAATGCTGATTGCTTGTCAGCACTTTAGTCAAAAAAAAAGCGATAACGGCTCATTATCGCTTTTTTCCATGGTGTCAACGTAGAAGCAAGTTAACTTCTCTCTGCGAAAGCTCTTACTTAAGTTTATGCACGGCCTCCATAAACATGTCTCCTCTTTGCTCAAAAGTTTTATATTGATCCCAGCTTGCGCAAGCCGGGGAGAGAAGAATGCAGTCGCCTTCATCTGAAAATTCAAATGCAGCCGGCACGGCCTTTTCTACATTATCGACACGTTTTATATTCGCTATTCCTAATTCTTTGGCTACCCGTTCAATTTTTTCTGCCGTTTCACCAAAAGTTATCACGGCTTTGACATTTTCCATCGCCGGTTTCAACTCATCAAATTCATTTCCGCGATCCAAACCGCCCGCCAATAAGATGACAGGTTCCGTAAAGGAAGTTAGCGCTTTGGATGCTGCTAGAATGTTCGTCGCCTTCGAATCATTATAAAATTTACGGTGATCGATCGTTGCCACAAACTGCAGACGGTGCTCCACACCATAAAATGTTTTCAGTACAGTCTGAATGGCTTCGTTGGCTACACCCTTCAGTTTGGCCGCTGAGATGGCCGCAAGCACATTTTCCAAATTGTGCTTACCAGGAAGGGCTATCCCTGAAACTTCAATGATTTTTTCTCCTCGGAAACAGACGGCACCATCTTCCACATAGGCTCCATTCTCATGTTTCACTTCAGCTGAAAAAGGAACAAGTTCAGCCTTGGTCTTTTTCGCCATGGACAAAACAAGATCTTGATTTGCATTAAAAATCATGAAATCTGAGGCTATTTGATTTTTCGTAATGGCAGCTTTTGCTTCGACATATTCCTGTTTGGAACTGTGATAATCCAAATGTGCATCATACAAATTTGTCACGATTGAGATTTCAGGACGAAATTCATCTATTCCCATTAACTGAAACGATGATAATTCAATGACGATCGAATCATCGGGTTTTGCATTTTCAGCAACACCAGAAGCCACTGTCCCAATATTACCGGCAACCAGCGGGGATTTTTCACCGGTCTTCAACATTTCATATATCAATGTTGTCGTGGTCGTTTTCCCATTTGTACCAGTGATTCCTATGAAAGGTGCCTCACTTATCTGATAGGCCAGTTCAACTTCCGTGATAACAGGGATCCCTTTTTCCAATGCCCCTTTTACGATAGGGTTCCGATAGGGGATTCCCGGGTTTTTCACGATCAGCTCGAAGCCCTCATCAAGAAGCTCGATCGGATGACTGCCGCAGATGACTTTGATTCCCTGTTCAAGAAGTCCTTGAGCCTCAGGATTTTCCGATAATGGCTTCATGTCATTAACCGTAACGAAAGCACCTAATTTATGTAGAAGCGAAGCTGCAATCACTCCGCTTTTTGCCAAACCCAATACTAATATCTTTTTCTCTGAATACTTTGCAGTCTCTTTCAATTATATCCACACCTCTAAATAGATTCCGAGTACCGCACACAGCAGCCCCACTGTCCAGAAAGTCACGACGACGCGCCATTCCGACCAGCCGGAAAGCTCATAATGGTGATGAAGCGGACTCATTTTAAAAATACGTTTACCAGTCGTCTTAAAAGATCCTACCTGCAGGATGACCGAGAGCGTCTCAATCACGAAGACTCCGCCGATGATCACCAGGAGAATTTCAAGCTTCGTTAACAAGGCGATGGTTGCGATCGCCCCCCCAAGGGCCAAGGAACCCGTATCCCCCATGAAAACCTTTGCTGGATGTGCATTGAATACCAAGAACCCGAGTACTGCACCGACAACCGCCACTGAAAAAATAGCGACATCATATTGTGACTGACTCCAGGCCAAAATGGCAAAAGCACCAAAGGCAATGGCAGATGTTCCTGAGACAAGTCCATCAAGCCCATCCGTCAAATTGACGGCATTCGAAAAACCTACGAGCCAGAAAATAACGATAAACAGATAAAACCAGCCAAAATCAAAAGCAAAGTCAGTGCCTGGAATCGTCAATTCTGGATTAAAACGGTCTGTCTGCTTAAAGACGAAGTAAAAGATGACAGAAATCACAATTTGTCCAAGCAGTTTTTGCTTGGAAGTCAATCCTAGGTTTCGCTTCATGACCACTTTGATGAAATCATCCAGGAAACCTAATAAACCAAAACCTAAAGTAACGAATAATAATAAATATGTTTCGGTTGAAGGTGACGAAAATTTCAAAGTCATGACTAGTGTAGCGATGGTGACAGATAATAATATGACCAAACCGCCCATGGTGGGTGTGCCGGTTTTCTTCAGATGCGATTGTGGGCCTTCTTCCCTAATACTTTGCCCGAATTTCAATCTTCTTAAAAATGGGATGAAAATCGGCGAAAGAAGAACGGTTACTAAAAACGCCACCAAAATCGTATAAAAAATCACTTGTTCCAACATTCCTTACTCCCTCATTCCTAACACAATTCAAATATAAAAATCTGCTTGATGTCTTTTCTTATGGCTGTTTTCGCATACTTTGTTGCTATTTACCAAGTAAAGCGGTGTGGTT
>NZ_JBHVQU010000123.1:0-11171 GCF_042886655.1 Peribacillus sp. NPDC058002
GTATAAGGGTGTTTCATTCTGTGACAATTCTTTGTGGCCCCTTTTCAATAAAATAGGTACATAATCTTTGGGAGTATATACTCCCTTTCTATTAATGATCGTATGTTTCTCCGATTCCATCGTATGGTTAGTAAGCATGTGGATAGACATAAAACATATGAATTATAGCACGTCTTATAATAAATGCCTAGAGTGACTTTAATGTCCTGACTTAAACCATTTATATATGTCTTTGTTGTTAAGGGGCCCAATAAAATTATCAGCAGATTATAAATGTCCATTTTCCTAGTATTTACTGGATTTACTCAAGAATTCTTCTTTTATTAATATTGTAGGTGAGTTTAAAAATTGAACCGTTAAACAATATTTGCCATAATGAAGCTAATGGTTTTAGAGTTCAGCTAAATAAACAAACCACATAAAATGAAAAGGGAGCTGAGGAGTTTGAAGTGGAAAACGCGTGTGACCGATTTGTTAGGCATTCAATACCCAATCGTACAAGGGGGATTGGCCCATTTAGCATATGCAGACCTGGCGGCGGCAGTTTCGAATGCAGGAGGGCTGGGGCAGGTAACGGCCATGTCCTTGGACAACCCGGAGCAACTGACAGATGAAATTAGAAAAACCAAATCATTGACGGATAAACCGTTTGGTGTGAACTTTGCAATCGGACAGCATGGAAGACCTTATGAAAACATGCTGGAAGCAGCCTTGAAAGAGGATATCGCAGCTGTTTCCGTAACCGGCGGCAACCCTGCACCATTTCTTGATTACGTCAAAGGCACCCAGGTGAAAAAACTCGTGCTTGTTGCTGCAAAAAGGCAGGCAATGAAAGCTGAGCAGCTTGGGGCAGATGCGGTGATGGTAGTTGGTCAAGAGGGAGGAGGACATTTAGGCCGTGATGATATTGGAACTTCCGTGTTAATTCCTCAAGTTGTGGACTCCGTTAATATTCCAGTCATCGCCTCGGGTGGTTTTGGCGATGGACGCGGTTTGATGGCAGCATTGGCACTTGGTGCCGAAGGAATCGAGATGGGAACACGATTCATAGCGGTCAAGGAATGTGTTCATGCACATGAATTATATAAAAATGCCTTGGTTTCCGGCACAGAAAATGATACCGTTGTCATCAAGCGTTCCATTGGTGCACCAGCAAGGGTAATTGCAAACAGCTGGACCGATAAGATTCTTGAAATAGAAAAAGAAAATGGCGGATATGAACAATTGAAGGATTACATAAGCGGAAAAGCGAATCAGCGTTATATCCATGACGGTGTCGAAGGTGAAGGCTTTGCTTGGGCCGGACAAGTGATGGGGCTGATTCATGATGTACCATCGACTGCTGAACTATTCAGTCGGATTATCGACCAAGCGGAAGCAATTCGTTCAAAATGGGCAGACTGATGATGCATGGACTGCCGGACAGCATGAAAAACTATCTAGAAGGAGCGTGTTTAGGGTATGGATTATCAATATCCAATGGATCTTGATTGGTCTACTGAAGAAATCGTAGATGTGATCAGATTCTTTGAAGCTGTAGAAAAGGCTTATGAAAATAAAATACAAAAGGAAGAATTTATGAAGGCTTACCGAAGATTCAAGGAAATAGTCCCCGGTAAGGCGGATGAAAAAAAGTATACGGATGAGTTTGAGTCAGTCAGCACTTATTCAGCCTATCTTGTTATTAAGAAGGCAAAAGGAATCGATGACGGGGAATGGATAAAAATGAAAAATTAAAAATATTTTTAGAAAACTCCATTGACTTACTGAAAAGATTGTTTTAACATAATAAGCAAGAAAATGATAAAGGCAGTGACGAAGAAGAGTACCTTAATGATGTTCTGCAGAGAGCCAGTGGTTGCTGAAAACTGGTGAACGAATTTAAGCGAATGGACTTCCGAGCCCCAAACCGAAACGGATGAACGGAGTAGGCTTTGGCGATTATCTCATCGTTAATGGAGATAGGCATGTTAATGCCGTAAAGTGAGCTAATTTAGCTAATTAAGGTGGTACCACGGGTTCCTCGTCCTTTGGATGAGGGCCCTTTTTGCGTTTTTATGGAAATGATAATTAAATCTATGAATGAGAGTAGTAATCTTTTTAGATGCGTAACAGAGAGCCGGGATAGGTGGAAACCGGTACGATATAAGAAGATGAATGGACTTATGAGTGGTTTCTTGAAATAAGTAGGGAAACTCGGCCGCCACCGTTAAAGGGTAATCGCAAGAATTTTTCATTTCTTGCTTGAGAGGGAAAAATGATGAGTTTTTCCAACTTGAGGTGGCACCGCGGTTTACCGTCCTCTGCAGACACATAATTGTGTTTGCGGGGGATTTTTTTATTGGAATTTCAATATATATACCTTTTTAGAAAAAATCAAAAACCAGAGGATATGAAAACTCCGGCTCTTGGCCGAAAGGGTTTTCCCTTCCAGGGGTTTATAAGAGCGCATAAGAATCGGGAGGGAATTGAAGGATGAATAATTTGGATGAAAAAAAAATACTCCGTTTCAAAATGGACACAATTGAAGGGGATATCCACACACCCATTGCCATATTTCAGAAATTAGATGGTGACCAGAAGTTTTTATTGGAAAGCTCGAATTCGCATCATGACAACGGCCGCTACTCTTATCTAGGTTCAAAACCTTATCTCGAGGTGACATCACTTGCTGGCCAAGTAAATGTGAAAGATACTGAAACCGGTGATCAAATTGTAAAGAACATGGATATCATCGAGTTTCTAAAAAACGAATTATTAGTGGAGATAGAAGAGGCTCCCATACATCTTCCGCCATTTAACGGTGGTGCAATCGGATATATGGGCTATGATATCATTCGTCTGTATGAAAATATAGGTCCGGTGCCTCCTGATTCTCTGCAAATGCCTGATGCTCATTTTCTCTTTTATAAAGAACTGTATATATTCGATCATGTTCTGCAAAAAATCCATCTTTTGACTGCGGAAGAAGATAGCGGAAAAAGTTTATTGGGGATGAAGGAAAAAATCAATCAGGCAAGCAAACCGTCAAAGGAAATATCGTCGGAATATTTGGAATTCAAATCGAATTTCAGTCAGGATGAATTCGAGAAAATGGTCCTTGAAGTTAAATCAGCGATAATAGCTGGTGAAGTGTTCCAAGTTGTTTTATCACAAAGGTTCAAAGCGGACTTCGATGGGGAGCCTTTCGATGCCTACCGTCGTTTGCGTTTAGCCAACCCCTCTCCTTATATGTTTTATATAGAATTTGGTGATTATACAATTATTGGGTCGTCTCCTGAAAGTTTGATCAGCGTTTCATCAGGAATGGTTCATGTTAATCCCATTGCCGGTACAAGGCCGAGAGGGAAAACGGATGAAGAAGATAAAGGCTTCGAAAAAAGCCTGCTGATGGATGAAAAGGAACTTGCCGAGCATAAGATGCTTGTTGATTTGGGCAGGAATGATCTTGGCAGGGTTTGCGAAATCGGTTCAATCCACCTTACCGAGGAAATGGAAATTCAAAGATATCAGCATGTCATGCATATTGCTTCGAAGGTTAGCGGAAAGCTTAGGGAAGGTTTCACGAGTTTAGATGCGCTGACGGTCTGCCTCCCTGCCGGAACAGTCTCCGGAGCTCCAAAAATCAGGGCAATGGAGCTGATCAATGAACTGGAAAATTGTAAACGGGGGATGTATTCGGGCTCGATAGGGTTCATTGGTTTTGGAGGGGATCTTGATATGGCTTTAGCGATTCGGACGATGATCATTAAAGATGGCAAGGCCTATGTACAGGCAGGGGCAGGAATTGTATATGATTCAGACCCAAAAACGGAATTTGAAGAAACACAAAATAAAGCACGCGCTTTAATGGAGGTTCACACAAAATGATTTTATTAATTGATAACTATGACTCGTTCACTTATAACCTTTATCAATATTTAGGAGAAGTGGAGAAAGAAATCATAGTAAAAAGGAATGACGAAATCACCCTTGCGGAAATTGAGGAACTGAATCCAATGGCAATTGTCATTTCCCCGGGACCCGGCAGGCCCGAAGATGCTGGTATCAGTATGGAAATCATCCGAAATTTTTATGAGAAGGTTCCGCTATTGGGCATTTGTTTGGGGCATCAGGCCATTGGGGCAGTTTTTGGTGCGAATGTGGTTGGAGCGAAACAAATCATGCATGGGAAAACATCGGTTATCGAACATGATGGAACAGGTGTATTTGCCAAACAGGACTTACAATTCCCGGTAATGCGTTACCATTCCCTTGTAGTTGAAAGGGCGAGTTTGCCAGATGAACTGACTGTGACGGCAGTAGCGATGGATGATGGGGAGATCATGGCCCTGAAACATCAAGAATTCCCGCTTTACGGTTTACAGTTCCACCCTGAATCAATAGGGACGAAAATCGGCAAGGAATTATTACATCAATTTTATGAGATTGCGGGAACCTTCCAATCTGAAAAGGAACAATCCATCCTATAAAACAAAAACGACTGGGGGAGTTAGCGGTGAAGGAGTATTTAGCGAAGTTAGCAGAGCGTCAAACATTGACGGAAGAAGAGATGAGCAGAGCAGCCCAAGCGTTATTTTCCAAAGATATCACCGAAAGCGAGATGGCAGCTTTCATCATTGCCCTAAAATCCAAAGGGGAAACGGCAGGTGAAATAGCAAGCCTTGTCAGAGTCATGAGAAGAGAAGCAAGAAGTGTACGAACAAGCTCTCTTAATGTGATGGATAATTGCGGAACGGGAGGAGATGGGTCACAAAGCTTCAATATAAGTACAGCATCAGCCTTCGTACTTGCCGGGGCCGGTGTCAAGGTTGCCAAACATGGAAACCGCAGCATTTCAAGCAAAACGGGCAGTGCCGATGTATTGGAAGAATTAGGTGTTAATTTGTACTTGGGGCCTGACATGTTAAAAGAACTGTTGGAGGAAAATGGAATCACATTCTTATTTGCCCCATCGGTCCACCCTAATATTGCACGGATAATGAAAGTGAGAAAAGAACTGAAAATCCCGACGATATTTAATCTAATCGGTCCTCTGACAAATCCAGTGCAACTCGACACGCAATTAATGGGAATCAATCGACGTGATATGCTCGAGCTTTTTGCGGAAGTCCTACATAAATTAGGCAGGAAACGCGCGGTCGTGATTAATGGCGCCGGGTTTATGGATGAAGCGAGCCTACAGGGTGAAAATTCACTCGTGCTTTTGGAGCAAGGGGATATCATTCCCTTTACGCTGCACCCTGAAGAAGTGGATCTCCCGGTTTACGGAAATGATGCCATTCGCGGCGGTGACGCCAAACAAAATGCAGATATCATGCTTAGGCTTCTCAAAGGGGAAAAAGGGGCCTATCGTGATACCGTTTTATTGAATGCTGGATTGGGATTATACGCACATGGTACGGCAGCAACAATCAAAAAAGGGATCTCCATGGCTAAAGAAAGCCTTGATAGCGGATCGGCACTTGCGAAGTTAGAAAATCTGATTGCTTATGGCAATAGAAATAAGGTGGTCATGTAATGGAAAATATCTTAACGAAAATCATCGAACAGAAAAAGGCGGAAGTCGCAAAATTAAAAGAAAGGGGCTTAGAAGATTCGGTAATGATCAACATAGTCAGACCATCTTTGGTGGAGAATTTGAAAACGGCGAAATCAATGGCGGTTATCGCGGAAATAAAACGGGCTTCCCCTTCAAAAGGGGATATTAAAATCAATGTAAATCCGATCGAGCAGGCCCTTTCATATGAAAGCGGCGGAGCGGCAGCGATATCCGTATTGACGGATGAGGTTTTCTTTAAAGGATCGATTGCAGATTTGAGAATCGTAAGCGAGGCCATACAGATTCCCAGATTGTGCAAGGATTTCATCATCGATGAAGTCCAAATCGATCGCGCCCATCAAGCTGGTGCCACTATCATTCTATTGATTGTCGCAGCACTTTCTAAAGAGCGCCTTCATGAATTATATCAATATGCAAAAAGAAAAGGGCTTGAAGTATTGACGGAAGTCCATGATGAAGCCGAACTGGAACGGGCTTTAGAGCTGAATGCAGAGTTAATAGGGATTAACAATCGGAATTTAAAGACTTTCAAAGTGGATTTGGCTGTAACGGAACGATTGGCGAAGTTACTTGATCCAAAACGCCATATCATTATCAGTGAAAGTGGAATCAAAACAAAAGAAGACGTGATGCGTGTGAAGGAAGCTGGTGCAAAAGCGATTTTAGTCGGGGAGACACTGATGACTACGTCAAATCTTCCGCACACGATGGCCGAACTGCAAATGAGTATATAAGGAGATTAATATGTTAGTGAAAATCTGTGGGATAAAGACATTGGCAGACGCTCAGACTGCTGTTGAATCTGGGGCAGACTTCATTGGTTTCATTTTTGCCGAGAGTAGCAGGAAGGTTGAGCCAGAGATAGTAGGAGAAATCGTGGCGAATCTAGCTGGACAGGTTAAAAAAGTCGGAGTGTTTGCCAATCAAACTGAACAAGAAGTGATAAAAAGTGCTGAAATCGCAGGGTTGGATTATATTCAGCTTCATGGTAACGAGTCTGCCAGCTTTGCCCGCAGGATGCCTCTACCGGTGATAAAGGCCTTTGCCGTCAATTCAGAGAAAGACCTTGAAAACCTTCATGAATACCCAGCGGATTATCTATTAGTAGATCTTCCTAAGATTTCATCTGCAAAGGGATTGACTTTGGATTGGGATATGATCCGAAAAGCGGATCTGCCACCCGGGAAGGTAATTCTAGCGGGTGGGCTGACTCCGGAAAATGTCAGAAAAGCGATTAATGCCGTTTCACCATTCGCAGTTGACGTAGCCAGCGGCGTTGAAACAAACGGATTAAAAGATGCCGTAAAAATAAAGGCATTTATTAATGAGGCAAAATATACAGCCGGAAAAGAGGAATGAATAGATGAACACTTATACACAGCCTGATAAAACTGGACATTTTGGAGCATATGGAGGCCGTTTCGTTCCGGAAACTTTAATGGCGGCGATTACGGAGCTTGAAGAAGTATATGAACAATCTAAAAATGATCCTGAATTCCAAAGGCAGCTAAATTATTACCTGAAACAATATATCGGTCGGGAAACACCACTTTATTTTGCGGAGAACTTGACAAGGCTTGCTGGAGGTGCAGATATTTATCTGAAGCGAGAAGACTTGAATCATACCGGAGCCCACAAAATAAACAATACGATCGGTCAGGCTTTGCTGACTCAGAAAATGGGCAAGAAAAAGGTTATTGCCGAAACGGGTGCAGGACAGCATGGAGTTGCAACGGCGACTGTGTGTGCTTTGCTGAAGCTGGAATGCATCATCTTTATGGGAGAAGAAGATATCAGGAGACAGAAATTGAATGTATTCAGGATGGAGCTTTTGGGAGCCAAGGTCATATCTGTATCACAAGGAAGCGGGACACTGAAGGATGCAGTGAATGAGGCGTTACGATATTGGGTGGCGAATGTGGATGACACCCACTATATAATGGGATCGGTTCTTGGTCCGCATCCATTCCCCGTTATTGTACGTGATTTTCAAAGCGTGATAGGAAATGAAACAAAGCGTCAATATTCGGAGGCGGTTCATTCCCTACCGGATGCAGTAGTCGCTTGCATAGGCGGAGGAAGTAATGCAATGGGAATGTTTTATCCCTTCATTGAGGATGAAACGGTAAAATTATACGGAGTGGAAGCGGCAGGGCATGGACTTGAAACACCATTACACGCTTCAAGTTTGACTAAGGGGAAACCTGGGGTGCTCCACGGGGCATTCATGTATGTACTGCAGAACGAGGACGGTCAGATCCAGGAGGCACATTCAATTTCAGCAGGGCTGGATTATCCAGGGGTAGGGCCTGAACATAGTTACTTAAAAGATACAAATCGGGTTGAATATACTTCAGTAACCGATGATGAAGCCTTGGAAGCTTTAGCGATGCTTTCCAGGGAGGAAGGGATCATTCCCGCTTTAGAAAGTTCACATGCCATTTCCTACGGTTTAAAGCTTGCTAAAGAAATGGAAAAAGGAACAGGACTCGTAATTTGCCTGTCCGGCCGTGGTGATAAGGATGTTGAAACGGTCCAATCATTGATGGGGGGTAGTGAACATGAATAAATTAACAAATGCGCTTGAAGAATGTCAAACAAAGAAGGAAAAAGCATTCATCCCTTATATAATGGCAGGGGATGGAGGTCTTGAACGGTTAAAGAGCCAGCTTCTTTTCCTTGAAAACAGCGGTGCGACTGCCGTCGAACTAGGTATACCATTCTCTGACCCTGTCGCTGACGGACCGATTATCCAACAAGCCGGCATCAGATCTTTGGAAAATGGAACAACTTTAAAAGATGTCCTGAAAAAAGTAATGGAAATCAAAAATGAAGTGACCATCCCAATTATTTTAATGGGATATACGAATTCAATCCTGGCATATGGACTTAAAGAGTTTACGAATGACTGTCTCCGTGCAGGGATTTCCGGGTGCATCATCCCCGATTTACCGATTGAAGAAGAAGCCATCTTTTCATCAATCAAAACGGCAGGGATCGTTCTTATCCGACTTGTGACCCTCACGTCTTCGAAAGAACGTATCACTGAGATTACTGCAGGGGCGGAGGGATTCATCTATGCAGTTACAGTCAAAGGCATTACGGGTGCCCGTGACGCCTTTGGGGAAGAACTTGGAGGCTATTTGAAGAAGGTAAAAGAGATAAGTCCCGTTCCCGTTCTTGCTGGGTTCGGCATATCGACGCCAGATCATGTCCGTGATGCAGCACAATACTGCGATGGTGTCATTGTCGGCAGCAAGATCATCGAATGCTTGGAAACAGGCAAGGAAGATCAAATTGGTGATTTGATACAAGCAAGCAAAGGAGTAGCGCAGAAATAAGGAAAGGAGAGCCGTCAAGGCTCTCCTTTTTTCTTACCCAGTTTATTTGAAGGCATCCGATATCCAATCCGAATACGAAGCAACTGTGTTTAATTTAATTGATATAAGGGTAAAAGATGTTCAAACGCATCTTGAATGGTTTGAATGAATTCATCATCTTTTAACTTAATAGCGTCATCACGTGAAATTTTTATACCGCAAAGGATTTCGGCTTTTTTTACAGTTTGCAAACGAGTGAACATTGAATTCAAATCATCTACTCCAAGACCACCATGAGTGATGACATCAGGTTTTGTATGGTCCATTGACCAAACATAATGGGAGGGAATGCTTTTCACCAATTGGCCTGCCTGTTGCTCCAGCCGCTTTCCGATTTCAGTTTTATTAGGGGCTTCATAAATCACGGCATACCAGATGAACATATGCGTTTCCCATAACCCGATTTGGAAATGCGGCATCATTTTATAACCTCTGCTATTGGCAGCGAAAGCAACCCAAGTATCTTTAGGAGGATTCACTGACCGTCTGGCATGCTTTGCAACATGAGGGTGCATTTCATCGCCGGTCATAACTGACAGTTTTTGAGAAAAGTGCTCTCCAAGTGCATGTAGTTTGGGCTGGATCCGTTCTTTTAAAGCATCCATGCGCGGTTCCAAACCATCAATTTTAAAAACATCAAAATCATTTGCTGTAAAACTTGCTACATTCATTTTCATCTCTCCTACCGTAATATCTGCACATATTGTAGCATAAGTAAAAGTAAAATTTAAAAAATACGATTTGGATTGGCAATGTAAATTTCCTTATAGGTTATAACACAAATTAGTTGCTATTTGAGGTAGGAAGTCATATGATAAGATAAATTCAGAAAATTACGTTAATTGTTGAAGGGAGAATGTTAATTATGAAACAAGTCATGAACCAAGCATTAAAAGCTAAAGAAGTTGAAAGACATAGAGCTGCAGTGTTAAGGATGGAAATGGACTATGAATTAGCAACCCTTTTTGAAGCTATTGGTGAAGAGAATGACCAAAAGAGGTCACAATGCAAGCAAAGGCTAGAACGCATCCGCTTGGAATTGTTGAAATTGAAAGCCTTGTAAATAATTGGCTGCAGAGATCTTGAAGGAGAATGAATAAAGGAAATGAATCAATTTCAATACAAGGAATTTTATTATAGATGAACGGACACTTTATTTATTAAAAATAATGTGTCCGTTTTTCATTAAATGTCCAATATATAATAAGATAGTATTTTATTTTGTCCGGGTCCCTTTAATAAGGAAGGGAAACGTTAATTCAAATTGGTTTGAAAAGTATTTGTGCTCGCTAGCTCATAATTGCAAAACCGATTATTGGATGGGTGGTTACAAGGAGCCTTCTTTCCTTATATATTTAAAAAAATGGAAAATTTAAGATGTTAAAAACTTGAAGGCAAGCTATATTTGCTTTAATCTTTAGAAGAGGATCATTTTAATGTAGTTTCTGATCACAAAGGACGGGGATATTATAATGGCATCTGTCAAGGAAATGGATACATATGCGAAGTTATGGATGAAAGAAGCGGGTACTAGGCTAAGGGCGTCCTTTGAAACCAAGTTGAATATTGAAATGAAAACGAATCCGAATGATTTGGTTACTAATATGGATAAGGGGATAGAAAAGTTTTTTTGTGAAAAAATCAACGAAGTGTTCCCTGAACACCGCATATTCGGGGAAGAGGGAATGGGTAATGATATTAAAGACTTAAAAGGTACTGTGTGGATCATCGATCCAATTGATGGAACGTTGAATTTCATTCATCAACAGAGGAATTTTGCAATTTCCCTTGGGGTTTATGTGGATGGCATCGGAAAGATCGGCATGGTTTATGATGTCTTTAGCGATGAATTATATCATGCGATTAAGGGGCAAGGAGCATTTCTGAATGATCAAAGGCTGAAATCACTAGAAGAGGCATCAGTAAGCAAAGCGATAATTTCCATAAATGCAAGCTGGGTAACGGAAAACCGAAGGATCGATCCGAATCTTTTGGCACCGCTAGTTCGGGATGCACGAGGGACACGTTCTTATGGCTCCGCAGCATTGGAGCTTGCTTTCGTCGCAGCTGGAAGGATAGATGCATACATAACCATGAGACTCATGCCCTGGGACTTTGCCGGAGGAGTTTTACTGGTTGAGGAAGTGGGCGGGGAAGTTTGTAATATTAAAGGTGACAAATTGGATTTTATAAAAGGTGACTCACTTTTCGTATCTAATCCAGGGCTC
>NZ_JBHVQU010000124.1:0-5273 GCF_042886655.1 Peribacillus sp. NPDC058002
GCTTTTGGGGATGTAAAAATATGCTATTTATTCCCACTGCAGACACTCGCTTTCCAAAGGAGTCCCACCCCTTCCTTTCCATTCAACTTTGTTTTAACTTTTAAGAAAGAACTCCTTTTGCCTACAGTCTTTTTAAAAATAAAAATATAGAAGAATTAAAATTTGAGGTGATAAGGGTGCTTTTAAACATTATTCTATTCAGCGATATCAACTTGAAATGATTACTATAGATCAACTGGTGCCATCGAACCATTTATTCGTAAACTGGAGACGGCCATTGTTTTCTATTTCATGTATGACTTGGTGGAAGACATGTTTCATGGGTAGGACACGCAGGTAGGATCCATTTATTATTCTCTATTACTGCTACAAACCAAAAAAACCAAAAAAGTTTCGGAATGAGAGCATTCCGAAACCTTTTTGTCTACAAACTGTTGTCATTACTATTAATGGCACCACCTAGTTTTACATATCTTCCTCGATTGTTTGAACAAGGCTAAAAAGAAAATGATAGATTAAATTAAAAGCTTCTTCCAATGACAGGTTTTCTTTAAACCCTTTTAAGTTATCCAAGGCAAAATTCACGTCCCATAGCCCGTCGCCCTGATTAAACATTAAACTGAACGATCCAATTCCTCCTTGAAGTTCCTTTGTTAAATACGCTTTTAATACTTCACCCATTTTTTTCTGGAATTTCAATCCGAACATCGCGTTATATGTACCGAAAACTTCATCGTTTTCTAACGAAAGTGCCTCAACACCGATTAATTCAAACCATTGTGATTCAAAGTAAAGGAATTCATCTTTGTTTTTTTTCAAATACTCGATAGGTTGTGATAAAAATGCAGAGTTCTCTTCAGAGATTAATTCTTCGCTCTCTTTATTACTGCGCTCCATATAAGCATCTGTAAAACGAGATGCATTTTCTTTTTCCACTATAATGATATCATCGGCAATTAATTTATGCTTTTCTACATAATCCTTTTCTTCTTTAAACAACTCAACCTTTTTTTCGGTTACGGATTTTGATATGTATGATTCCATTTGTTTTTTTAACATGATTTGTCCTCCTAGTATCTTTTCAAGCTCTTGCAATTTCAATCATAGCATATTCCATATAGAGAAAATAACTTTGTGAAAGAAATTACAATATCGATTGTAGCAATCAATTCGTGTCTTCGATATAGTAGTGGTAAGAGTTTATACATATGAGAGAAATGAGATGTTGAATATGCAAAAAATCATTGTAGTTGGTGCAGGAATTTTGGGAGCCTCAACTGCCTATCAGTTGGCTAAAAATGGGGCTGAAGTGATCATTATTGATCGTCAAGATGTGGGTCAGGCAACATCTGCAGCTGCAGGAATCGTTTGCCCGTGGATATCGCAAAGGCGCAACCAAGCTTGGTATCTCCTTGCCAAAAATGGGGCGGCTTTTTATCCCGGTTTAATTGAAGACCTTGAACGGGACGGGGAAACAGAGACTGGTTATGCCCAAGTCGGGGCCATAAGTCTACATACAGATGAAGCTAAATTGAATGCCATGAAGAACCGGGCGGCAAAAAGGAAAGGAGATGCACCGGAAATTGGGGCAATCACTTTACTTACCGCAGAGGAGACACGTGCCTTATTCCCGCCTCTTTCCAGTGAATATGCAGCCGTTCACGTGAGTGGTGCCGCGCGGGTCGATGGACGCGCACTTCGTGATTCCTTATTGCGGGCATCACAAAAAAACGGCGCAAAACTTTTGTATGGTGAGGCTATACTTTCATATAACGGTTCACAAGTGACAGGTGTAACATTTGGAGATGAATTCATACCTGCTGATAAAGTGATCGTTTGTGCTGGCGCTTGGGCACCGGAATTACTGAAGCCACTGGGCGTTAATTTTCAAGTCACCTTCCAAAAGGCACAAATCATTCATCTGGAAACGCCAAATGAAAATACGAATAACTGGCCAGTAGTCATGCCTCCGAGTGATCAATATCTATTGGCTTTCGATAATAATAAAATTGTTGCGGGGGCGACACATGAAAATACGGAAGTATTCGATAACCGAATGACAGCAGGAGGGCTGCAGGAGGTTTTCAACAAAGCCTTGCAAACCGCCCCCGGTTTGACGGATAGTACGTTTGTTGAAGCAAGGGTCGGTTTTCGCCCATTCACGCCGGGATTCCTTCCGGTCATGGGCCCTTTACCGGACTGGGAAGGCATAATCGTAGCCAATGGTCTTGGGGCATCGGGTTTAACAATGGGCCCATATTTAGGCTCCCTATTGGCAAACCTCGCACTTGATAGAAAAATCGAAATCGATATAGAAAATTATGATGTAAGAGGTGCCCTTTTTACATAACTCCCCATTCATTACCTATTGGCTTTATGATGAATATCGACTGATCTGAAAAATACCCAGATCAGTTTTTTTAAAATGGTCCTTTCATAAAAAAATCAAGGACCTTTATTGGGTCCTTGATTTATAAATTCTTTAATTTTCGAGCAGGGCATTCTTGTGGAAATTTGACAAATTCATCAATTCAAAACTACCTCAAATATCTATGTGCCATTGAACAATATTTGCTTGCGCAGCAAACATCGTTTATACGATATGTTTTTTCTCTAAAGGAAATTGTTAAGCCACATATAAGCATCATCAACATTACATACAGTTTTTCTCTCATACATGACTGTTGATGATTCAGTTACTTTAATAGTATAAAATGTGTGTCCATTAATTTTTCATCTATTTATTAACATCAGGTCCACATACTTCTTCATAAATAACCTTTAACTCTTCAATAGTAAGTGATTTTAAAAATTCCTCTAGTTCATCCATGTTAATGCCTCCTATAATAAAGAACATTTGTTCTTATTATAATCTCCAAAATATCACTAGTAAATAGTTAATTGTACTTTTAACACTTTAGATGAACGGAATAACACCAAATATTCCCTATCTTTAAAAACCTATATAAAGCTTCATTGAGCAAAATAGTGCTGTAACATCATTTTCATTTGCTCTTTATTTGCTGCGAATTGCTTATGTCGATGTCCATTTCCTCCAGATGGATGAGGAAATCCTAGAAGCATGTTGTTCGCATCCAAATAATCTTGACCCGCTAAATAGTTTAAGACCTTGGAAACGTTTACGCCTAAAGGAATAATAAGCGGGCGTTCAATGGTACCTATTTCGGTAGCAAAGCCTTCCATTATATTTTTTTTAAGCAACTCGGTCTTTAAAATGTTCGGAGTCGTTCCACTGTAGTTTTTCCCGTTATAAAAGACTGGATAGGTTAAAACAGAGGCAGTATGAACGAGGTGACTAGCTTCGTTAAAAAGATCCTGTGTGGACGATATGTTTAAGTATGTGTGTAATCCAAGCTCATCTAACATGTGAACCAAATTTTTTCTCATGGTTCCTTCAAAACTGGAATTCCTTTTTACTTCGTGCAGGATCTCTTCATCGCTATGTAAGTGCCCTCTTGCATTAATTACGGTAGAATATGATTTTTTCATTTGATGTAAACCAGGAGTGATTCCGACAATCACCACTTTGGCCCGTTCATTTATATATTCGAATGGTGCGTAATAGATTTCGAGTTTTTTCGTTTCATCTCTTTCAAGCAAAAATTGTTCGCTCTGTATCATTTTATCTGAATAGTCAGCAGGTAAAGCATTAATTAAATCCTTAAATTGCGTAAAATTAGAAAAATTAGCGATTCCCATAAAAACCATCCCCTCTTTCTTCGAATTATTTTGGCCATATCAGTATATCAGAAAAGAAGGTTCATCAACGAGCACAAGGTGCGTTCTGCGTTATGAAGACATTTGGATAAGCTATTTTCTTTTGCGAATTAATTAGCCACTTGTTGTTGTTTTTACTCTTCAAATTGATGAGAAAAGCTTGATAAACATGTATTGGAATGTGCCGTGGATTGTGAAGCGTTAAAGAGAATATAGAACGCTATTTTAGAGGGCGAAAATGAAATGTTTAAAGAGTTTAATGAGAATTATAAATTGAATTGGACCGGAAAAGATTTTGCGGATAAAAAAATCATGCATACTGATATTGGTTCAGGAACCACTGAATACATCTTTACAAATGGAGTAAACCCAGTTTCGGATCGTTGTTCAGGTGAACGTCAAGGAATGGGACATGCTATAGCTGCAGCAATTGAATTATTGAAAGATGAACGCAAAGGATTAAGTATTAATCGTCAGCAGTTTAGTAAGTATATCGAGCAACCAAATGAATATCCAAAGGATAGTGAGCTAGCGAAAACATTTTTAGCAGAAACTAGTTTAGAACAGTCTGATTCGATTTTAGATAGCATTATTACTAAAAATGCGAGAGATATGTCAAATGAAACAGAAATTTTTACTGTATATGGTGGAGGTAGTATAGAGTTCAAGGATGAAATGTATGCTGAATTAAATAACTATACTGAATCACAAAATGCTAAACTCTTATGGATTCCACAAAAGTATGCAGTCACAATGAATGTTGATGGATTAAACAATTTAAACAGAAACTTATTTTATTCAAAAGAATTAGAAATGATAGGATAAAAAAGGAATGATGATTATATGAAAGATGAAGAAAAAAAGAAAGCGATAAATTGTCGCTTCCAACTAACTGAATCAGACGAGTTTTTTCAATGGCTAAATAATCAATCCAATATGACCATAGCAATAAGAAATTTGATTTACCATGCAATTGATCTTTACGGCACAAGTGATTTTTTAGCACCGGAAATACAAAAGGAAGTTATGAGAAATACATTTATTTTTGAAGCTGCCCAAAACGGCACAGGAGCACCTGTGAATCCATTTACACACAATGATGTAGTAAGTAGCCCTCTACATGTGAAAGTTGAAAATGAGACTTCTAAGAAGCCTGTACAAATGGAAAATGAAACGCTAAAGAAAGAAATGCAGTTAGATGAAAAAACAAAGGGGAATGTTATTTACGAAAATATAGATATAGACAATCTTTAAGTGGTCTTTAACAATAGAAGAAAAAATGGTAAGGCAAAAGATAAAAAAGAAACAATATACAAGAATATGTAGAGCAATAATAAAGTTGTATAATTTCGCTTTAATAAACAAGAACCTTATTACATTTGATATGTAATAAGGTTTTTAAAAGTTGTTTAAAACCCAATTAATCTAAAAGAATTTTGTTGCTTAAAAGGATATTAAAGTTGTTTATAATACAAAAATATAAAAGTCTCGCTACATTTTATAGGTAGTAAGGCTCGAGTTGTTTATTTCTATTC
>NZ_JBHVQU010000124.1:5283-11106 GCF_042886655.1 Peribacillus sp. NPDC058002
TTTATCTCCACCATTCTGTTTTCCCATGACCTTTTAAAATATCATTAATCCATGAAGCTAATTCATTCATGATTGATTGAAGACTCAATGCTAGTTTTTCATCTTGTTCAGACACTTTACTTAATAGGTTTAGATACCTATCCCTTAAAGAAGGGTGAGTTTGACTAGATTCCTCAGGGGTTTTATCATATATGGCCAACATAAAGATTACCATTAACGGAGCAAATAATGTGTTAGCGTTTTTTTCTTTCATCCCTCTAATTAATAAATCAAAGCTAAAATTATCAGCTGCAAATTCATCTAAATGCAATTGATTAAAAGTAACATCAGTCGGTATGAATTTAGATATAATGTTTCTTCCGTTCGACCCTGTATGATTTAAGAAGTGATGACCAATTTCATGTCCTAATACAAAAGACATACTTGCTACAAATAAATCAGTTGCTATATGTAATCTAGGAGATTCATAATCTACCGGAACATCATCATATGGTATTTGATTAGAAATTTTTTTCATTAGGGCTTCTTTGTCTACCAAATCTCTTAAACTATCTACCATTTTTGGGTATAGTTCATCCCTTTCTTCATCTGGAATATACATACCATAAATATAGTATGAAAACAAAGTAGAAATATAAGTTAATTGTTGATCTATTTCAAAATTCATTGTAATTAAATATTCTTCAGATTCCTCAATCATTTCCATTGCTTCTGCATTGAATTCCCGAATACCAAGCAATCCAACATAAATTTGTTTTAGTTCTGTAACTAGATCATCTTCTGCATCTGTAATAAAATTCAGAATTAGACTATTAATAAAAAAGTCATTACTGTACCACATTTCTCTCCCTAATTCTGAATTTGTTCTATTACCAAATTGCTCTTGTACCTCTAGTATTTTTAATCCATATTCATAGTCATAAGCATTTTCTTCCTGAGATATTGAATCTGTCAAATATTTATCCCAATCTTCCACTCCTCCAAAGAATCTATCTAAAAATCTTTCTCTTGCTGATTTTTTATTTTCCATGTAGCCCACCCTTACAATTTAAAATTATTGAGAAGCTATCCATTAGTATTGTTATTATAAATAAGAATCTCATACCTTGACTTGCACAAGCAATATTTTTCATTAGCTCTAAAATTTGAAAAGGGATTTATTAAAATAAGACAATAAAGTTATCACAATTCTATCTGACCTTCCCCATGTCCTTGCTGGTCAGGCATCCGCATTTTTCTGCCGGCTCCAAGAAGAATGAAACAACTTTATTATTTTTTAAAGGACTTTATTATAAAGTAAACAAATTTAATAGCACTAAACAGAATAATCAATTATATTCAAAGCTATATAAAAAACAATTAGCTATTAAGCAAGTAAAAGTAAAAAAAGCCTACTTCCTTGAACAGCAAGGATCGTAGGCTTTTTTATTATTTAAATTCACTTTTCACAAATACTCGTTCGACATGCCTTTATCAACTAAAGCACCCGTTAGTTCTACAAAAAGAAAAATAAAAAGCTAGTTTACCTTTATCATGCATATATTCAAATATGGACAAGATAAAGGGTGAATAATTGATGACTAAACAAACTCTTTTTAAAGGAACTATGATTTTAACAGTTGCCGCATTCATTACAAAGATATTGGGATTCGCCAACGGAATAGTATTAGCAAATGTAATAGGTCCTGAAGGCGTCGGACTTATCATGATGGCAATGCCTGTTACTGGTCTTTTAATTACATTAACTACGTTAGGACTTCCCATAGCTATATCTAAACTGGTTGCTGAAGCTGAAATAAAGGGAAACTATAGACGTGTAAAAAAAATCCTGGTTGTATCATTAGTAACTACTAGCTTATTAGGATTTATTTTAATGATTATTGCAATTTTCGGTGCTAAGGCATTATCTTCACATTTCTTAACAGATCAAAGAGCTTATTATTCTTTACTTGCCGTTATACCGATAGTACCTATTGTGGCAGTTTCTTCAGTCATAAAAGGATATTTCCGTGGCAAACAAAACATGACGCCAATTGCGCTATCCCAAGTAATTGAAGTTGTTAGAATTGGGCTTATATTTTTTCTAGTTCAGTGGCTACTTCCTTACGGAATCGAATATGCTGCAGCTGGGGCAGTTCTTTGTGGCATTATTGGAGAAGGATTTTCTCTACTATATTTATTCTCTGTTTTTAAATGGTCAAAACATAAAAAATTCAAATTACACCATTCATTTATTAAACAGATCAGCAAAGGTAAGGAAGTTTTCTTCGATTTACTTAAAACTGGTCTGCCGACAACTGGAAACGGCTTAATACAATCTTTGATAGGAATTATTCAGCCCATTCTGATTACACAAAGTTTGGCTCTGGCCGGTATTGGAACGGCTTTAGCTACCAAACAATATGGTATTGTAATGGGATATGCTATACCTCTAATGCTTCTTCCGGGTTTTGTAACTAATTCTTTATCAGTAGCTTTAGTACCAGCCATTAGTGAATCGAAAGAGAATAATAATCACCTTCTTATTAAGAAAAGAATTCAACAAGCTGTTAACATAGCTTTGATTGTAGGTGTTCCATGGACAATCATTTTGTACGTTTTTGCAGAGCCCTTAACGACTCTGATATATAAGTCACCAGAAGCAGGTACTTTTCTTAAAATCATGGGGCCATTCTTTCTATTACACTATTTCCGTACTCCCTTTCAAGCAGTACTTATTGGTTTAGGAAAAGCGAATACTGTCATGATAAATAATTTAGTGGCTTCAATAATATCCTTAATTTCTATAGCCTTTCTTGCTTCAAACCCTGAATTAGGGATTTATGGACTCGCCCTATCTTTAAATATAGGATTGACCTTAGGTACATCCCTTCATTTCTTTTCAATTAAAAAATTAATTGGGTTTTATTTAAACCTAATCGATACTATCAAAGTTATTTTATCCGGTATTATTATGGGGTACGGTGGATTAATTACATTTAAATATATTCAAAATGAGACTACAAATTCAATCGTGATATTGGTTATATCTTTAACGATTTCCTTGCTTAGTTATCTACTATTTCTATTTTTTTTTAAGATCATTAATTTCAAAAAATTGCATAAGTAGCATACATTTAACTAACTTACTGATCGGTGACAATACAGTTGTTTAATTTTGCTTTTATAAAAAACACTTAACACCGTCCTATTATTCAGACGGTGTTAAAATTTTCTTTAACCATCAACAGAAATAAAGTCGTTTAAACAACTTCCTTAATGAACTAACGCACCCGTTAGTTTAAGTAGATTTCTTCACAAACTTTTTAGTTAATACAGGACTGCTGCACCGTTAGTTCCATAAAGAAAAAGCTGTCTTAAAGACAGCTATGATCTTCGCTAACGCACCTTTTAGTATGCAAAGAATAGGTCTGTTATATGAGTTTTACAAGCTAGCAAACCCTTGCTACATCAAGGTTGTATAAAATCCTGAATAAAATTAATTTTATGTCAACTAGATTTGTATATGATATACAGATCAGATTATCTATTTATGATTTTAATATATCTGAACATTAAAATATTAATATATATTTCTGTCCCTATAGAAGTGATGAGATCGAACCAATTAGTCTCATCTAAAGAAATTGAAGGGTCAATAAGTGAGAGAACGGTATATCCTACAATCATTATCACCGACAAAAGAACAATAAAACGGATTGCCAGTGGGACATATAAACTAAAGTAACGAAACCAAAATTCCTTCCCATCTCCTCGTTGATTTATCGTATATGCCATATAAATTCCAACAAGATTGATAACCAAATAACTGAACATGTCAACGATGTCTAAGGTATTGAACTGTTCAGTCACAAAAAATACCGGATATGCTAATAATGCTAAAGCGAATAAAAAAATACCAATTACTTTATAGAATCTTTTAGATTTATTAGATAGATTTCCTTCTTTTAAAGCTTGAACAAGACCTTTTATATTCCAAATGTACATATGTTATCCCCTTTATGATGTCATAAAAAATTCTATTATAACATGGGTTCCTATGTAAAATGATTATGTAAACTCCCCCCTTACAAACCATTCTCAAGCTTTTCAAAAAACACCGTTCGCATAATGGGAACGGTGTCAAAAATCTTAATCCTATAGAACTAACGCACCCGTTAGTTCATTAAGGAAAAAGGTTGTCGCAGCAACCTTTATTTAGTTAGAGAATTTTACAAGCATATCATCCAGTATGATATTAAAGACAAGACAAATAGCTAAAAGAGTTTGGGAGATTCCAATCATTTATTTATAGTATGGAGGGTCCCCCCCCTCACCACCATTAGCGGATAAAGTTCCACGTTCTACTTCATACGAAAAGAACCAGGAACCCTTTTCCTTTCCTTTGTCCCATCTCTCAGTAAAAGTAATGATATACTTTTCTTTTCCTATTTCTTTTGCAGATGTTTCCCTCTCGACATGATAACCGTCAATCATTCCATCCCATTTGCCAACATTTTCAGGGAAAACATCAGTAACAGTACCATTACCAGCAGTGGCAAATTCAACAGCCTCTTCCATTGAAAAGGGTGGCAAAGGTTCTGATATTATCTGAAAATATCCCGATAGCAAACCACATGCTAAGACAGGGAAAAGAAAAAACATCTTTGTACTCAGTTGAACTTTAGCTCTAACATATAGCCATCTATCAATAAAAGCATAGAATAAAGCAACTACCATTCCGGCTAATGCTAATGTCGTTTCCTGAAAAAACAAACCATTTGATAAACCGAAAAAACCATGAAACAAAACGTAAAGCCATGTATGTTTAATAAACCATTTTTTTTGTAGATATTCTATGCCTACCGAAACCAGGTTTCCATAAATCAAGACAATTGCACCCACATACATACTATATATAGATAACCAGCCTAAAAATTCACCTCCTAAATTATAGGGAGTTCCCACCTTAATTCCGCCAGCCATATATAAATAAGCTAAGATAATAGAAGTAATCGTTGTCGTGACATATGTGACTGTTATTTTCCTCTTTATCAGACTTTCAACATCCATTTAATCCCTCCCTTTAGTTGTATATTTTTTTATACGAAAATAGTATGATTCCACAATCACAGCACACTCTACAAAAGTTAATAAAGAGAAATAATTTATTTAGTCACCCCTCTACAACCTAAGATTACCACAATAGCCCATATTTGTTATGCAACTAACCTGCCCCTTTAGTTCATTAAGAAAAAGACGATTAGCTATTTGCTAGTCATCTCTTTCACTTTAGCGTAAATAGTGGAACGTGGAACGCCTGTCATTTTGGCTATATCATTAACGCTTAATCCATTCGATTCTCTTTCATCATACAGCTTTAAAGCCTTCTTAACGTCCTTCTCGTCCTTCCCTTTCCTCCCCATATGTTTTCCCTGTGCCTTTGCCCTTTCACGTCCCTCAGTGGTTCTATCTTTGATTAAATCACGTTCAAACTCAGCAATAGCACCCAGCATAGTAAACATTAGCTTTCCTGATGGTGTACTAAAATCAATCTGTTCTTTGATGAATACTAAAGCTATTCCACGTTCTACTAAATCCTTAGCAATCTTTTGTAGGTCAAAGGTGGAACGTGCTAATCTATCCAACTTGTAAACAACCAGCTTGTCACCTTCACGCAAGTAGTCCAACGCCTTAGCAAGTTCTTCCCTATCAGATTTAGCACCACTTTGTTTCTCCATGAATATCTTCTCGCAACCATACTCTTTTAACTTCTCTTCCTGTAAAGCCAAGTCCTGATCTTTAGTTGAAACACGTCCATATCCAATAATAGCCATTATGTAT
>NZ_JBHVQU010000125.1:0-10929 GCF_042886655.1 Peribacillus sp. NPDC058002
GGCTACCAAACCCAACATCGTTAAATTACTATATAAGTATAATTATTTACTGGAAATGATATGATTTATTAGAAAAAATTATTAATTGATTCAATGCAGTTAAGATATGAAAAAGTTAAATGGTCGAAAGTTAGTGGGTAATCTGTTAATTACTTGATAAATTATAGTATTATATACCTGGAATTATAGAGAATATTAGATTTTTCTCTATTTCTTTGTCCCTTTATATAGTAAACTCAGAATAGGTTCGTTAACTTTTAGCTGCTAGAGATGAGGTAAGTTTAATCCTATGAAAAATAAAAAGTTAAGGGCATTTCTTTATTTGACCATTCTTTTATTGATTGTTTTCATTTTTCTAAATATGTTTTCAACATATTTAAGCATTAAAAATTCTGTCCAAAAATCCGTTGCTAATCAAAACTTGGTAGCTGCTAGATCTATTGCCGACTCGATGGATATAGAGGCCTATCAGCGATTTCTTAATAACCAAGTAAACAGCCGGGAATATAAGGATATAAAAACTTACTTAGAGGATGCCCGTGAAAAAATAGGAGCGCTATATGTTTATACCATCATGATTGATAATCCGGAAGTATCTAAGGCTATGATTACTGGGTTTTCTAAAGATCATAAAGGGGATTTTCCTATCGGTGGTGCATGTACTGTTCCGCCGGAGCAGGTCAAACGGGGGTATGAAGGCAGAAGCTTCATTACCGGGATTCTAGAAGATCCGGAGTATGGTGAATATTTGACTGTGGGAGTGCCAATGAAAAATAAAGATGGCGACATAATTGGTTTTTTGGGCATTGATGTGAGCGCAGAAGATATTAATGCCATTAACGGCAAGGTATTGAAAAGCAGCATTGCCATTCTTGTCTATAATGGTGGATTTGTTATCATGCTGCTGGTTACCTTTTTTGTCATTCAAAAATGGTATCAAAAGGAACTGACACGTGAAGTGGGGGATACGGAAGATACGTATCAATCGGAATTTCAATCGCTCATTGCTTCAGTCCGCTCATTGAGGCATGATTTTTCCAATCATATTCAAGTTATACATGGACTGCTTAAATTAGAGGAGAATGCAAAAGCACTCGAATACTTAACCGGTCTTTCAAAAGAAGTGCATTCAATTGAATCGATGCAATTGGATGTGACTCACCCGGGCTTATCTGTTCTGTTAGAGACAAAAAGGCTCTCGGCCCAGAATTATAACATTGATATAGAGGTTGATGTTTCATTCGAATCCTTCAATCGAATTAGAACAATCGATTTGATTAAATTATTATCAAATGTTATCGACAATGCTATTGAGGCAACAATTGAATTGCCAGAGCAAGAACGCCGAATGAATATTTCCTGCAAAGCTGATGGTGAAAAGTATACGTTTATGGTCACGAATACCGGACCAATGATTTCGGAATTAGATTTGGAGAATATATTCAACAGCGGATTTTCAACCAAAAAGGCACAAAAGGGAAAAGTTCGCGGACAAGGATTGTTCATCGTTAAAGACTTAGTGAACAGATATGATGGAGAGATTCATGTACAATCCTCAGTAAAAGCAACAACCGTTACGATGATCATACCCGTAAATGGAAAAATCGGCTAAATTGATCTAAAGACAATAGAAAAAAAGGTATGATTCCTCAAATGCAGAAGGAATCATACCTTTTTTTTGCGATTCCATTAACTGGATTATAGCTCCTTCTGCCAGGGGAGGGGCAATGGATCTGTGAGCCTCAAATGTATTTTCGGCAATTCTACACTCTGACAATCTGAGAGATATAACTATGACGATTAATAGGGGGAAAAAGTTGAATAAAAGTACCTGAATTGGGCATAATGGGTAGATGTTTAGCTGCTTTCATCGAGATTATGATAAGATAGGGAAAAATCATTTAAGGCAGTGAGATTGTGAAAAAACAAAAAGGAAAACTTCTCGTTATCATTGGACCGACTGCTGTTGGGAAGACGAAGATGAGTATTGAGATGGCAAAGTTATTTAATGGTGAAATTATTAGCGGGGATTCCATGCAGGTTTATAAGGGGATGGATATTGGGACTGCAAAAATCAAAAGGGAAGAAACAGAGGGAATTCCTCATTATTTACTTGATATTAAAGACCCTGATGAGTCATTTAGTGCGGCGGAGTTCCAGGAACGGGCTAATGCTTGTATCAAGGAGATCCAAAGCAGGGGTAAACTTCCCATTATCGTGGGTGGAACAGGATTATATATACAATCGGTCATTTATGATTATCAATTTTCGGAGGCGCCATCCGACCCTGTTTATAGGGAGGGACTCGAAAAACAGGTTAGGGAGTTGGGGATTGATCCCATTTTTGAACAATTACGCAGTGTTGACCCGGAAAGCGCGAATCGGATTCATCCTAATAATGTAAGAAGGGTGATCAGGGCACTAGAGATTTTTCATTGTACTGGTAAAACAATGAGTGAGCAGTTGAATGAACAGCCTACAGAATTGAAATATGATACGTGCATCATTGGATTGACTATGGAACGTGAAAGGTTATATCAACGCATCGATCAACGTGTTGGTGGCATGGTGGAAGAAGGGCTGATTCAAGAGGTAGAGTCATTTTATGAAAAAGGTTTGAGGGATTGCCAATCAATCCAGGCTATAGGATATAAAGAAATCTATGATTTTTTTGATGGTAGGGCTTCTTTGGATGAAGCAGTTGAGACATTGAAGCAAAACTCCCGTCGATATGCAAAAAGGCAATTGACCTGGTTTCGGAATAAAATGGATGTAATTTGGTTTGATATGACCGATCTCAAGGGTTTTCCAAAAAAAATACATGAAATATCTGGATTTGTAGCAGGAAAGCTTTTCAGTGAAGGCGAATACATAAATTTAGAGAGAAAAGAGGAGGACTAATACATGAAACAATCAGTAAATATTCAAGATCAGTTTCTTAATCAATTACGTAAAGATGGTACGTATGTGACGGTGTTTTTACTAAACGGTTTCCAGATTAGAGGACAAGTGAAAGGGTTCGATAATTTTACCGTTTTATTTGAATCAGAGGGCAAACAACAATTAGTCTATAAACATGCGATCTCTACATTTGCTCCACAACGTAATGTTCAGATTGATTACGAAGTGAAGGAATAATCATATATATGAATGTAAAAAACAGGTTTAGCTTATAGCGACCTGTTTTTTTTGCATGGACTTCTCTGTTCTTTTTCAAAGAATCGATAATTTTACGTACCTGATTTGAATATATATTAAGGAACGGATTATTTTCCGGGAAACCGCAGGAAATGACATTACCCCTAATAAAATGGTGAACGGAAATGGAGTTTGTCGAAACGTATCCTCCGAGGAAATAATCCTGTCAGAGTAAGCTTCTTATCAGGTAGGAATGGGGCTTATTCTCGAAAAGAAATAAACGAATTTTCCGATGGGGTAGTTTTGGCTAGGCAATATATGCCTATGACCATCATAAATTGAAAATTGTGGTGTTAGAGTTAGGGTCCAAGATGGAGAGGTGAATGCATTGGAACAACCGATCCGTATGAAAAATAACGGGCAAATCAATATTGTGTTTAACGCGGAAAATAGAAAAGCGCTACAAAAGGATCTGCCGATAAAAGAAATTTTGGTACAGGAAATCCCCCACCAGCATGTGGCATTGAAAGAGATTGAAGATGAACTGAAAGCGCTGGTTGGAATGGAAGAAATGAAACGGATGATAAAAGAGATATATGCCTGGATTTACATCAATAAACAGCGTGAGGCAAAGGGGTTGAAAACTGGCAGGCAAGCACTGCATATGATGTTTAAAGGAAATCCCGGAACAGGGAAAACAACGGTTGCACGTTTAATCGGTAAGTTGTTTCAAAAAATGAATGTCCTTTCGAAAGGGCATTTAATTGAGGCGGAGAGGGCAGATTTAGTCGGGGAATACATTGGTCATACTGCCCAAAAAACTAGGGATCTAATTAAAAAGGCCATTGGCGGGATCCTATTTATTGATGAAGCCTATTCCTTGGGAAGAGGCGGCGAAAAAGATTTTGGAAAAGAAGCCATAGATACCCTAGTCAAGCATATGGAGGATCGGCAGCACGAATTCATTTTGATCCTTGCAGGATATTCGAGGGAAATGGATTATTTCCTCAGCCTTAATCCTGGTCTTCATTCCAGGTTCCCGCTTGTGATTGATTTTCCGGATTATACGATTGAACAGTTAATGGAAATAGCCGATCGGATGCTGCAGGAAAAGGAGTATCTAATGAATCGGGATGCCGAAAGAAAATTAAAAGAACATTTAATCATATTGCGTTCATTCCGGGGACCTATTTCATTTTCCAACGGACGTTATATCCGCAATGTACTTGAAAAGTCTATCAGGGCGCAGGCAATGAGGCTTTTACTGGAAGATTCATTTGAAAAATCCGATTTACTGACGCTGACAAGCCAAGATTTGATTTTCGATGATGATGAGAAAGAATGACATGGAAAAGCCCACCAAGATGGCGGGCTTTTCAAATTTATGTTTTAGGCACCCATTTCTTATTGGGAAGATGCCAATTGTTGGTGTAAGATAGGACTCGCAATATCGTGATGACGGCAAAGAGCGAATAAAGCTGCCATGACTGGGATAATACACCACTGCCTAGAGCCAAGCCTGCAATGATGGCCCATACTACGTAGATTTCTTTTCTGAAGACCAATGGCTTTCTTCCAGCTAACACGTCACGGATTATCCCGCCGCCGCATCCGGTTAATGCAGCTGATACAATGATGGCGCTTATTGGGTGATTAAGTTCCACAGCATACATCGCCCCTTGGATGGCAAAGGCTGAAAGGCCAATGGCATCACTAAGGTTTCCCCATCTGTCCCAGTGCTTTGAAAGGTTTGTAGGAAAAACAAAAACGATGGTGATGGATACTAAAGCGATGACAAAATAGAAACTTTGATCCCATAACGCTGAAACGGGGACACCGATCAATAGATTGCGCATTGCCCCTCCGCCAAAGGCGGTTATGATTCCCAAAATATAAACTCCCAAAATATCATACTCTTCTTCCATGGCGATGATGGTTCCGCTAATAGCGAATGCAATCGTACCTATTAAGCTTAATACTTCCCATGTCATATGAATGTCCCTCTATGTCTTTTCGATTTTAATGGTAAAGCCAAATTTGATTTTAGCATGTTATCGGAATTTTTAAAACGGTTAAAAGCTTCGTTTTGAGGGAATTTTTATATATTCGATTTTTTTGTTATGATTAACAGAAATCTACCAGAAAGTGGTGCTTGTGATTTGGAAGAAACAAAAAAGGAAACGGCCGTGTTGATTGGGTGTCAAACAACTGAGGCTAATGAACGTTTTGAATATTCACTCGATGAATTGGCTTCTTTGGCGAAGACGGCGAATGGTGAAGTTTTAATGACCATTTCCCAGAAAAGGGAAAGTGTTGATCCCGCTACATATATAGGAAAAGCAAAAGTGGAGGAACTTCGGAATCTGGAAGAGGAGCTGGAGCCGGATTTATTTATCTTTAATGATGAACTATCCCCGAGCCAGATTCGGAACCTTTCGAAACAATTGGAGGCAAGGATCATTGACCGGACACAGCTAATATTGGATATTTTTGCTCAGCGGGCGCGATCCAGAGAAGGGAAGCTGCAAGTTGAACTTGCCCAGCTCCAATATTTATTGCCGCGTTTGGTCGGACAGGGGACGGCGATGTCCAGGCTAGGAGGCGGAATCGGCACCAGGGGACCAGGGGAGACGAAGCTGGAAAGCGACCGACGCCACATCCGTGGGAAAATAGATGAAATCAAGCAGCAATTAAGTGGAATAGTGAAGCATCGTGAACGCTATCGCGATAGAAGGAAACGTAATAAGACCTTTCAAATAGCACTTGTAGGATACACGAATGCAGGTAAATCAACGCTGTTCAACCGTTTGACAGAGGCGGATTCATACGAAGAGAACCAATTGTTCGCTACATTGGATCCCATGACACGAAAGGCGGTTCTTCCTAGCGGATTTACCGTGCTGCTGACGGATACTGTTGGATTCATACAAGATTTGCCGACATCTTTAATTGCCGCATTCCGTTCTACCCTTGAAGAAGTGAAAGAAGCGGATCTGTTGCTCCATGTGGTCGATTCCTCAAGTACAGATTACTTTAATCATCAGAAAACGGTTCAGGATTTGCTAAATGACTTAGATGTCCCTTCCATTCCACAGCTAACGTTGTATAATAAGAAAGATAAGATTCACACTGATTTTGTCAGGTCAGCAAGTCGTGCTTCATTGATGATCAGTGCCTATGAAAAATCGGACTTGAATCAAATCATGGAAGAAATTGAAAAGTACGTGATTGAAGAAATGGTCCCGTATCATGTTTTCCTGCCGTCGAGTGAGGGTAAATTATTATCACAGCTGAAAAATGAAACCATATTGCGCACTCTCTCCTTTAATGAAGAATCGGAAAGGTATGAATGCAAAGGTTTTTGTCTAGCTGATCATCCAATAACCGGGCAGCTGGAGAAATATTCATTATAAAGGGGAATTTTGATGTATCAGCAGTTAACTAATGGAGAAGTGTTGAAAAACATTGCCGAGGAAGTGGAAGCAATGATTTCTCCGTTACATAAGCAAGTGGACGAACGAATTGAGGAAAACCAATTCCGCGTATTACAAAGTTATCAAGCACATAGAGTGAGTGATTCCCATTTCATCCCGACAACAGGGTATGGATACGACGATATGGGCCGCGATACGCTGGAATTGATATATGCAGATGTATTTGGAGCGGAAGCTGGATTGGTGCGCCCCCAAATTATTTCAGGCACACACGCCATCTCCACCGCTCTTTTCGGCATATTGCGCCCAGGGGATGAATTGTTATACATAACTGGAAAGCCGTATGACACTTTGGAGGAAATTGTAGGTATCCGGGGTTCGGGTATCGGATCTTTGCGTGATTTTCAGATCAGCTATAAGGCCGTTCCATTAGGGGAAACTGGCACCGTTGATTTCGAAGCCGTCAAACAAGCCATCCAACCAAATACGAAGATGATCGGTATACAACGATCAAAAGGGTATGCTACACGTCCTTCCTTTACGATTGATGAAATAAGGGAAATGATTTCTTTTGTAAAAGACATTAACCCTGAAATCGTCGTATTCGTGGACAATTGTTATGGAGAGTTTGTCGAGACGCAAGAACCATGTCACGTCGGAGCGGATTTAATGGCAGGTTCACTCATTAAAAACCCCGGTGGCGGGATAGTGAAGACCGGAGGATACATTGTTGGTAAAAAGGACCTGGTTGAAGCTTGCTCCTATAGGTTAACATCACCAGGAATTGGGGCTGAAGCAGGTGCGTCGCTTTATAGTCTGCAGGAAATGTACCAAGGATTCTTCCTTGCACCACATGTCGTGGGCCAAGCTGTTAAAGGAGCCATTTTCACAGCTGCCTTTTTAGAAAAACTCGGTATGAATACATCTCCTAAATGGGATGCGAAGCGAACTGACTTGATTCAATCCGTCCAATTTAATGACCGGGATAAGATGGTTGCCTTCTGTCAGGCCATCCAATATGCCTCACCAATCAATTCACATGTGACCCCATATCCTGCCTATATGCCAGGATATGAAGACGATGTAATCATGGCTGCGGGTACCTTTATACAAGGGGCCAGCATTGAACTTACGGCAGATGGTCCGACAAGGGCTCCATATGTTGCCTACGTTCAAGGCGGCTTGACATACGCCCATGTTAAAGTAGCTGTATTGACTGCAGTGAATGCGCTAATGGACAAAAAGCTGATTCAATTGTAAACGAAATTAAGTTAGGAATGTTATGGGAATCCAAATACAATTGGATTCCCGCAAAAGCAATAGTCATAATATTTGAGTAGAACAAATCATTTAATTTTTCTGAAAGAATCATGTTATAAAATGTAACATCATATTGACAAGTTTAATAACATGATATAAGATAATTTTAGATAAACAAAAGGAGGATGCTAAGAATGAGCGGCAACAACATTCGGCGTTCGATGCCTCTTTTTTCCATCGGAATCGTCATGCAGCTAACTGAGTTGTCTGCACGCCAAATTCGATATTACGAAGAGCATCAACTTATTACTCCTATGAGAACAGATGGAAATCGTCGGGTTTTCTCATTAAACGATATCGATCGACTGCTTGAGATTAAAGACTTAATCGAACAAGGAGTCAATCTGGCCGGCATCAAAAAGATTTTCACTGTAAAGGAACAGAATTTACCTAAAACTCAAGAATTAGAACAAGCGGAAAAGATAAGACAGGACCTTAGTGACGAGGAGCTTCGCAAGCTTCTGCGTACCGAGCTTTTACAAGGAAGCAAGCATCGAACATCTCTTCGACAAGGGGATATGTCCCGTTTTTTCCAATAAAAATATGATTTATGAATGATTATTAGGGGGAAAAGAAATTGACAAAGTTCACACGTGAAGACATCACTCGTTTAGCGAAAGAAGAAAATGTTAAGTACATTCGTTTACAATTCACTGACATTTTAGGGACAATTAAAAACGTTGAAATCCCAGTCAGTCAATTAGAAAAAGCACTTGATAATAAAATGATGTTTGACGGATCTTCCATTGAAGGCTTCGTACGTATTGAAGAGTCTGATATGTACCTATATCCTGATTTAAATACATGGGTTATCTTCCCTTGGACTTCCGAAAAAGGTAAAGTCGCACGGTTAATCTGTGATATTTACAATACGGATGGAACACCTTTTGATGGAGATCCACGTGCAAACCTGAAACGTGTTCTTGCAGAAGCTAGGGAAATGGGCTTCACAGATTTCAATCTTGGACCTGAACCTGAATTCTTCCTATTCAAACTGGATGCAGCAGGCGAGCCGACTCTAGAATTGAACGATAAAGGCGGATACTTTGACCTTGCACCTACTGACCTAGGAGAAAACTGCCGTCGCGATATCGTTCTTGAGCTTGAAGAAATGGGATTTGAAATCGAAGCATCCCACCATGAAGTAGCTCCAGGACAACATGAAATTGACTTTAAATATGCAGATGCAGTTTCAGCTTGCGATAACATCCAAACATTTAAATTGGTTGTTAAAACGATTGCCCGCAAACATGGTTTACACGCGACATTCATGCCAAAACCATTGTTCGGTGTTAACGGATCTGGTATGCACTGTAACGTTTCTCTATTCAAAGGCAAGGAAAACGCATTTTATGATAAAGAAGGTAAATTGGAATTAAGTAAAACAGCTGAGCAATTTATCGCAGGTATCATTAAGCACGCTCCAAGCTTCACTGCGGTAACAAACCCAACTGTTAACTCATACAAACGTCTAGTTCCTGGTTACGAAGCTCCTTGTTATGTTGCATGGTCCGCTAAAAACCGTAGCCCACTAATCCGTATCCCAGCATCACGCGGAGTAAGTACTCGCGTAGAGGTACGCAGTGTCGATCCAGCAGCAAACCCATACTTGGCACTTGCAGTTATACTAAAAGCTGGTCTAGACGGTATCAAGAACGACTTGACTCCTCCAGCTCCAGTTGACCGCAACATCTATGTTATGAATAAAGAAGAGCGTGAAGAAGTAGGTATCGTTGATCTACCAGCTACTTTATATGCTGCATTGGAAACATTAAAAGCTGATGAAGTCATCAAAGAAGCATTAGGTGAACATTTACTTGAACACTTCGTCGAAGCAAAAGAAATCGAGTGGGATATGTTTAGAACACAAGTTCACCCATGGGAACGCGAACAATATATGTCAATGTATTAATCTTTCAAACCCTTGGCACCTCTGGTGTCAGGGGTTTTTCTATTTCGGGCATTTATTCATAAAATCTAATGAAGTTATCAACTGCCCGATAAATGCCCGGAAAAAATCAAAAAAAATTAATCAAGGACATTTTTCATATCAGCCAACAAACCATTGAGAATATGGCCGCGTTAATGAATAGCATGGAACAAAGAATAACAGCATTAGAGAATTAAAGTTTTTTTCAACAGAATAAGGGTGAGGGAAATATATTCAATCCGTTTTCAATCACATTCGATATCAGCAAAGCATATCCAAGTCTTCTCTTAATTAGAGAATGGCTTTTTTTATTTTGCATTGAAAGGGGGTCAAAATAGTTAATATGATTCTAGAAAAGGGTGCATTCGCAGCCTTATTTGTATGGTTATTTTTCTCAACAATGAAAACTAACAAAGAACGTGAAGCGAATTATCAAGCAGTAATCGAAAAGAATCAAGGCGTAATTGAAACACAAGCTCAAGCGTTCCCTACATTGGCTCAGGATGTAAATGAAATTAAACAAATTATTGTTAGCGATAGCAAGAATTGAAACATAATCAAAGAGGAATTTGTATGGATAAGGCAAAACAATATGTAGCAATGATTGGCGGTGCTCTCGGGGCACTGCTTTTATTTTTTCAATCAGTCGGTTATCAGGTTGAATGGTTCAATGAAAATACAATTAACTCATTTATTAACTTCCTTACTGCTGCTGTTCCCCTTGGATTTGCTTTGTATTTGAGTATATAAGAACCAATATTTATTAACTAAGAAAGCTCAAAAACAAGAAGTAATCTTGAAAAAGAATGGACTAAAATAAACTGCCCATCGGGTGGCTTTTATTTTAGGCTCTGTTAAAGGATGTTGCTGATTTTCTTATGTAACTAATGGGGGCGGAATAAATAAAAAAGGCCGACCAATAAAGGTCAGCATTTTTTATACTATTTCTCTAACAGAAACCGCCACCGAAACAGCTAGCTCCAACAATGATTAAGAGTATAAACAAAACGACAATAAAGGCGAAACCTCCACCAAATCCAATGCCGTCATTAC
Source organism: Peribacillus sp. NPDC058002 (assembly GCF_042886655.1). Taxonomy (NCBI): domain Bacteria; kingdom Bacillati; phylum Bacillota; class Bacilli; order Caryophanales; family Bacillaceae; genus Peribacillus; species Peribacillus sp. NPDC058002. The sequence continues at coordinate 10,876 of NZ_JBHVQU010000125.1, forward strand.
AACTTGATTCACAACCTGACATAAAGACATCTCCTTTTTTGTTTATTAAGGAGG
>NZ_JBHVQU010000126.1:0-10758 GCF_042886655.1 Peribacillus sp. NPDC058002
TGATATGACACCAATCGCTTTTCCTCTTGATGCCACATCCCCCGAACCATTATCCTCTGCAGGTTCATCATTTCTATATGACCCGATTCGCTGAGGTGGTGTTGAAATCTCGGCAGACGTTTCTTCCTGATACCGGTTATCCATATTGGTTATGGACCCACGACTCTCATATCGTCTGTCATCTTCAGGAGTATCTTCATTATAATACCGTTCATGATGCTGATCATCCACAACGGTTGGTTCACTGCCCTCTTTCGCCAATTGCATTTCATCGTCGATACTGGAGTATTGATCTTTTTCCATCGCGCATCCCTCACTTTCGTTTGTGAAGCATTTATAGTGTATGTAAAAATTGCAGGAACCATCGTGAAAATGGTTTCATGTCTTGGAAATAAATACGGGTTTTTACCAAAGCTCTGAGGGGATATGTTACACTATTACAAGTATTGAAAATGAGGAGAGATTCATCATGAAAAAACGTTTTGGCATCGATATAGACGGGACTGTCACAAGACCTGATTCCATGGTCCCCTTTTTAAATAAAGCTTTTCAGCTGAATTTAGCTTATGAAGACATTACCGAATATGACTTATTCCCTTTCGTGAATGTTCCAAAAGAGGATTTTACTAAATGGTTCATTGAGACCGAACCACTCATCTATTCCGAATCATTATTGGCTGAGGGTGCGAAAGATGTATTGGAAAAATGGACAGAACAAGCCAACCTTTATTTCATCAGTGCCAGGAGCACCCGTCTATTGGATGTAACGAAGGATTGGTTCACGACTAATCAAGTCCTATATGATCATATAGAACTTGTAGGTTCACATGATAAGATTGCTGCAGCCAAAAAATTCGAAGTCGATCTCTTTTTAGAGGACAAGCACGATAACGCAGTGACGATTTCGGAAGAGTGTAAAATACCCGTGATTTTATTTAATACCCCCTACAACCAAGATCCCGTGCCTGAAAGGGTGATACGGGTCAACAATTGGCAAGAAGCCTCAGCCTGGGTGAATAATTGGATGTCAGGGAAAGTGGCGAGTATAAAATGAGACAAGAAAAAACCATTGACTGGAGGTCAATGGTTTTTATGCTTCCAAAGATACGCTACATGCGGGACAGCGTCCGTAAATTTCAAATTTATGCCCCGAAACATCGTATTCCTTCAAGCTTTCCTGAAGTTCCTGCATCGGGCACAGTTCGATTTCTTTCGTTTTTCCACAATTCAAACAGATGAAATGGTGATGGTGGGAAGAATGACCGCATGTAAAACGAAAACGCTTTTCCCCTTCCAACTCGGTCGCTTCAAAGATGCCAAGTTCGACAAATAAGGAAAGGTTCCTGTAAATCGTATCGAAGCTTAATCCTGGATAATCCTGCTTCATATTCTCCAATACATCTTTGGCCGTTAAATATTTATCACTGGAAGAGAAAAGCTGAAGCATTTCTTCCCTCTTTCCTGTATGCTTAAAACCTTTATCTTTTAAAAGTTGCATCGCAGTAGTTACGTTCAAAATACATCACCCCATCTATCGATTTTTCCACTTATCAAACAAAATTGACAAGATGAGAATTAGTACAGCTATTATTACAATGGTCCCACCAGGAGCGAGGTCAAGGTTGTATGATATGAATAATCCGCCAATGACAGAAACTTCACCGAATAATACCGAATAACCGATCATTTGCTTAAAGCCCTTCGCAAAGCGGAGACTAGCTGCTACCGGGAGCGTCATGAGCGAAGAAACAAGTAATATGCCAATGATTTTCATGGAAGCCGCAATGACCAGTGCGACCATGACAATAAAAATAAAATGTATCGCTTTATACGGTATTCCAGACGCTTTGGCATGCTCTTCATCAAAAGATAACAGAAATAATTCTTTATATAATAAGGTAAGCATCAAGGCTACGACTAACCCCACTGCCAAAATGACATACAGGTCCGCCCGGCTGACGGCACTGACACTGCCGAATAAATAACCATATAAATCGGTATTGAAACCATCTGCAATGGATATGAAAATGACACTAAGACCCATGCCTCCGGACATTATGATCGGGATTGCAAGCTCTTGGTAATGCTTGTACACCCCTCTTAATTTTTCAATGAATAATGAACCACCTACAGAAAACGCCATTCCAATATAAAGTGGATTCAATCCTGCTAAAGATAGAAAGCTCTTCTGCAGCAATAAACTAAACGCTATACCAGCAAGCGCTACATGACTGAGCGCATCGGAAATCATCGACATCCGCCTTACCACGACAAAAACGCCCACTAATGGCGCAATCGCTCCGATGATGATTCCGGTCAAGAATGCGTTCTGCAAAAATTCAAATTGCAATATCCCCGATATCATTGGGCTATCCTCCAAAACATATTAATGATCATGATTTAAAAATTGGACCCCATGTCCATAGATGGACGAGAGCTCACCTTCATCCAATTCATTATATTCACGGGCATCCCCATGAAAATGAAGCTTTTTATTCAAGCAGGCGACATGCGTGACTTTATCGGTCACAGTACCAACATCATGTGTTACTAAAATCAGGGTTATTCCTAATTTTTTATTCAACATCTCAAGCATTTCATAAAATTGATGGACGTTTTTTGAATCAACGCCAACCGTAGGTTCATCCAATATCATCAATTCCGGTTCGCTGACCAGTGAACGGGCAATGAATACCCTTTGCTGTTGGCCTCCGGACAATTCCCCGATATTACGGTTCTGATATTCAAGCATATCCACGGATTCCAGAGCCTTCTTCACCTTTTGCTTATCTTCTTTGCCTGCAAACTTAAACAAGCCAATTTTTTTGGTCAAACCGCTCTGAACCACTTCAAAAACAGTGGCAGGGAATCCTGAGTTGAAGGAATTCGCCTTTTGGGAAACGAACCCGACCTTTTGCCAATCTTTAAAGCGTCGTATGTCTTCCCCGAATATTTGAATTTTACCCTTTTGGAGCTTAAACAGACCAAGCAACAACTTCAAAAGCGTTGACTTACCGGATCCATTCGGCCCGACGATAGCTAAGAAGGCCCCTTTGGGAATTTCAAGTGAAACATGTTCCAGCACTAGATCTTTTGTATATTTGTAAGATATATCTTCAAATTTAACTATGGGGTTTACTACATTGTCCAAAGAGATCACCTATTTTTTAAGAATCATTACGATTAACAATCGTTAGTATAAATCAAAGAAGTCCAGTTGTAAAGAATCCGGTCTTCTTAACATGTGCCGATACACCCCGAAACACAAAAAATGTCATCTGAACCAATTTACCATAACCAAAACGAAGTTTCATGTTCACATCCGCCGGCCTCCTTCATATGTTTTAACAAAGGAGGAGATCGTTTGAAATTATTTGAAATGATGGTCAATCATAAAATCAACAATATACGCCCCGGTGAACTGCTTTCCCTTGCTAAACAGCATAAGGTTGCACTCACTCAAAAACAGGCACAGGATATCACTGTACTTCTAGCCGGTAAAAATATTAACATTTTTGATATACGTCAAAGACAGAACGTACTTGGTCAAATTACAAAAGTTGCCGGTGCAAGCACAGCCAGGGAGATAGAATCCCTCTTCAACAACCTTACTTCCACTTTTTAAAGATCTTATGCCTGTTGCTATTTGAGCATACTTAATCCAAATACAAAATGAAAGGACGATTCATCTTCATTTCAATGAATCGTCCTTTTCTATAATGATTATTGTTGGAACCTGATCTTTTCCAATAAATCTTCTTCAAATTGATTATTCTTGAACATATCAATTTCGAATTTATAAGGTGCCCTTTTGTCTTTTTTGTCTTCCCCTACATAAGGTGTTTCCAGGATTTTCGGAACAGTGCTTAATTGAGGATGGTGCACAATATCATTCAGCGCCTTAAAGCCAATATGACCAAATCCAATGTTTTCATGGCGGTCCTTACGGGCGCCGCGTTCGTTTTTGCTATCGTTTATATGAAGGACCTTGATACGATCAACACCGACCAATTTATCGAATTCATTCAGTACGCCATCAAAATCCTCGATGATGTTATATCCGGCATCATGAGTATGGCAAGTATCGAAGCATACCGATAATTTTTCATTATGGGTTACACCATCAATGATCATCGCCAGCTCCTCGAAAGACCTGCCACATTCAGAACCTTTACCCGCCATCGTTTCAAGGGCAATCTGAACTTTATCGTCGGCAGTCAGCACTTCATTCAAACCCTCAATGATTCTCTTGATCCCCAGTTCACTGCCTGCACCAACATGAGCACCTGGATGAAGTACGATTTGCCTTGCACCAATCGCTTCAGTCCGGTCGATTTCGCTGCGTAAAAAGTTGACTCCAAGCTCATATGTGGCTGGATTCGTGGTATTTCCTATGTTAATGATATATGGAGCATGGACTACGATATCGCTGATTCCATTCTCCTCCATATGCAGTCTTCCGGCTTCGATATTTAAATCCTCGATTTTTTTACGTCTTGTGTTTTGAGGGGCCCCTGTATAGATCATGAATGTGTTGGAGCCATACGAAGCGGCTTCTTGACTCGCAGCAAGAAGCATACCTTTCCCGCTCATTGAAACATGCGATCCAATCTTCAGCATCTGATTTCTCCCCTATTTCTTTCTCTGTATACGACGTTCGCGTTTTTTAAAGTTTTCCACATCTCGTTGAATTTTCTTCTTGTATCCTGGCTTAACTTTAGTTGGCTTCTTGACGTGCCTGCTCGCTTTAACATCAATATCAGATTTTTGTTTTTTACGGTTTTTTCGTTTATTACGTTCGTCGATATCAACCCAATCACCATTTTGGATATCGGCATCACGGAACTGAATGCCCATTTTTTCAAGGCGGTTCAATGAATCTTCATCGGAAGTATCGTATATGGTAGTGGCAATGCCTGAATATCCTGCACGAGCGGTCCTACCCGTCCTATGGATATAAAAGTCCAAGTCTGAAGGCAATTCATAGTTAATGATATGACTTACACCTTCAATATCGATTCCACGGGAAGCCAGATCTGTCGCAACGATGAATTGATACTCCAAATCATTGATTTGCTTCATCATTTTTTTACGCTCACGAGGCGTTAAATCCCCATGAATTCGGCCGACATTCAATCCTTTTTCGCTCAAGGAATTAGCCACATGATCCGCCATTTTCTTTGTGTTCGTGAAAACAATCGCCAAATATGGATTATAACGAACGATGATATCATGAAGTAACTGCTCTTTGTTACGGTGGCGAAGCGGTATAAGAACATGTTCAATTTTCGAAGCTGTCGCTTGCTTGGGATTTACTTGAACATACTTTGGATTCTCCATATATTTATTCAAAAACGGCTTCAATTTTTCTGGAATGGTTGCCGAAAAGACAAGCATTTGAATTTTTTCAGCCATACGTGATGCAAATAAATCGACATCTTCAATGAATCCCATGTCTAGCATAAGGTCCGCTTCATCGACTACAAGCATTTTAGCTGTATACACCTGTAATGCCTGAGCTTCAACCAAGTCCTTGATCCGGCCCGGGGTACCAATTACCAATTGTGGCTGTGTCTTCAATTTATCTATCATTCGCTGTTTATCAGTGCCACCGATGAAACAACGGACTTGAATCTGCTCATCCTCAGGGAAATGGTCAGCAATTTTCAAAGCTTCTTTGTAGATTTGGTTCGCTAACTCACGGGTTGGTGCGGAAATAATCGCTTGAACCTCATTTTTACCAGCATCAAGCCTGTTCATGATCGGCAGCAAATAGGAATGTGTCTTGCCTGTACCTGTTTGCGACTGGCCAATTAAGCTACTTCCCTTTAAAAGCGACGGAAGCACGCGCTCTTGAATTTCCGTCGGCTTATCGAACCCTAAAGTACGAACCGCATCTAGAATGTAGCTTTTCAAATTAAATCGTTCAAATTGATTTTGTTTCATCAAAAAACTCCTTTATCCTGTCAGTCATTAGACATGTCCTGTTATTATAATAAATTTTACACAAAAAGCGCAAGCGCCTGGGTTGCTCGTGAAGAAAATAGGGATTGCCCCATAATGGTCAGGCCATCTACTTTTTTCCCTGTGACCCATTTACTTAAATCACAAAAGCGCATGCGCTGAGGTTAGTTTTCTTAAAATGGACTCTTGCAAACGAAAAGCCCCTGTCCTGGTCATAGCGTATCCCCCGCAGACATGGAGCTAAAAAGACTACCGTTACCATCTTACCTTCTTTCCGGTTACTTCACAACTGCCCAGTCACTCTTTCCTCAAACCTTTTTTGCCGAGTTGCATAATTTATATAGAAGAGTACATCGCATATAAAAACTGAGGAGGTGAAACCTATGTTCCCAAACAGAAATCGTCAACCCGGACCCGGTTTTCAGCCACCCAATGGCCGAGGGATGCAGCAGCAGCCTGCTCCTTTCAGACAGCCACGGCAAATTCCCCATCCTTATCAGCAGATGCAGAGGCCGATGGTCCAAAACAGACCGCAGAGGCCACAGCCACAGGGACCTCAAGGTTTCCGAGGCCCTTTCTCCCAACCGCAGCGGCAGGAAATGCCGCCAGCAAAGAAAGAGGGGCTATTGTCAAAAATACTCGGTAAGTCGAAACAAAAAGGAGCTTCACCCAATTTGTTTGCGCCAGCCGCTTCCACTAACAAAAGTTCTTCAAGAAGCAGCGGAGGCGGTATTTTAGAAACATTAAAAAACCCCGATTCGCTTAATAATATGCTTTCCAACACGCAAAAAGTGTTGCAGGCCGCGGAACAATTCACGCCTATGGTGGAACAATACGGGCCAGTGATTAAAAATCTGCCTTCCATGTGGAAAGTTTTCAGGAGCATATCATCAGCCGATGAGACCAAGGATGCGGGAGCTACCGTTGAAAGCGGGCCAAAGGTTGAGGAACAAAAAAGCAGTGAAGTAAAAACAGATTCGAAGAAAAAAGATAAAGCTAAAGAAGCTAGCCCCATCGCCCAAGTTCGTACCGAAACGAAAAGGGAAAGATCATCCGGACCCAAGCTTTATATATAATGTCTGCAAAAATTTTTCCAATAACTGATTTTATGTAAATATGATGTTTTGTAATATCATCTATGGTCTTATATAATAGAAAGGTATAAAAAGTGGGAGTTTCTTGCCTTGAAGGAGGACACATAGATGAAAGTGATTAAAATTTCCCCGCGCGGCTATTGTTATGGCGTTGTCGATGCCATGGTCATCGCCCGAAATGCGGCTTTAGATAAAACCTTGCCACGTCCCATTTACATTTTAGGAATGATCGTGCATAACAAACATGTGACGGATGCGTTCGAAGAAGAAGGCATCATCACGTTGGACGGAAGCAACCGCAACGATATCATCGAACAGGTGGACAGCGGAACCGTCATCTTTACTGCTCACGGCGTTTCACCTGAGATTAGGAAGATCGCTGAGAAAAAAGGGCTTGTGACACTCGATGCAACATGTCCCGATGTTACCGCAACACATGACTTAATTCGGGAAAAACAAGCGGAAGGCTATCAAATCATTTATATTGGCAAAAAAGGGCATCCGGAACCAGAAGGTGCTGTCGGAGTTGCTCCTGATGTCGTTCACCTGGTTCAAAAGGATGAAGATGTGGAAGCCTTGACTTTGAATAGTGATAAGATCATCGTCACCAATCAAACAACGATGAGCCAATGGGATGTTTTGGATATCATGGATAAGGTCAAGGATAAATTCCCGCATGCCGAAGTCCATAAGGAAATTTGTTTAGCGACACAGGTTCGCCAAGAAGCGGTTGCCGAGCAAGCTGGCGAAGCTGATGTTTTAATCGTTGTCGGTGATCCCAAGAGTAATAATTCAAACCGTCTTGCACAAGTGTCCCAAGAGATTGCCGGCACGAGAGCTTATCGAATCGCTGACATTTCCGAGCTGAATCTTGAATGGCTAAAGGATGCAGAAACGGTTGCCGTCACTTCGGGGGCTTCTACACCAACTCCGATCACGAAGGAAGTCATCACATTTCTAGAGCAATATGAAGCAAATGATGAATCGACTTGGAATACAGAAAAGAAAACGCCTTTGCATAAGATTTTACCAAAGATTAAAGTGAAGAAATGATTGCACAAAAACAAAGGCAGCCACTAAGGGCTGCCTTTTTCGTGTTATTTAAATGAAGCGGAAAGGGTCTGTATTCAGCCGGGATGGAATGAATTCAACATCGTAGTTCTTTTCGCGGCACATTTTTTCAAGGATCCGTGCAACACCTTTTTTCATCACCTTTTCAACATTGTGGCCCGGGTCCACAATATTCAATCCAATCATCATCGCGTCATGGGCTGTATGGTAATACATATCACCTGTAACGTAAACATCAGCTCCCTTGAATTTCGCTGTCGTAAAGTATTTATTGCCGTCTCCGCCCAAAACGGCCACTTTTTTTATCGGACTTTGCAAATCTCCAACGACACGCACCCTTTCAACATCGAGAGTCCGCTTCACATGTTCGGAAAATTGTTCGAGTGTCATCTCTTCAGCAAGTACACCAACCTTTCCTAAGCCAAGAGACTCACCTTTGTTCTCCAGTTTATATATATCGTGAGCAACTTCTTCATATGGATGGGCTTTAATCATCGCAGCTAGCACTTTCTTCTCGATATTTTCCGGGAATATCGTTTCAATCCTCATTTCAGCTACCTCTTCAAGCTTACCTTTAGAGCCAATTACCGGTTCACTGCCTTCACCTGGCAAGAAGCGTCCGGTCCCTTCCCCGGAAAACGAACAATTGCTGTAGTTCCCGATCGCTCCGGCCCCTGCCTTACCCAGGGCATCCCTCACCTTTTGTTCGTCAGTCTTTGGAACATATACGACCAATTTCTTTAGAGCCGTCTCATAAGTCGGAATCAATACCTCTGTATCCTGCAATTGTAGCGCTTCGGCAAGTAAATCATTCACTCCGCCCTTAGCAACATCCAAATTGGTATGTGCAGCATAAACAGCGATATCATGTTTGATCAGCTTCTCGATGATTCGGCCTCCAGCTGCGTTTGTATCGATCTTTTTCAATGGTCGGTAAATAAGCGGATGGTGGGCGATGATCAATTCCACGCCATGTTCTATCGCTTCGTCTACAACCTCTTCCAGCACATCAAGGGCAATCAGCACTTTAGTAACCGGCTTATTGAGCTGCCCGACATGCAGCCCGATTGGATCTCCCTCCATTGCATAATGCTTTGGGGAGAATTGTTCAAACGTTTCAATGATTTCGTGGCCATTCACTGTCTTCACCCTTTAAGCACCTCCTCAATTACTGAAATCTGAGATCTTAATTCATTGCGCTTCGTTTCCAGTCCGCTTCTTCCGCTTTCATCCAATTGTTCGATGATTCTTTCCAAATGTTTTTTCTCAAGCTGCCATTTTTTTATGAAAATGTCACTGAATTGCTCTCTTAAGTATGGACCGAAAGTGAGGCCGGCTTGCTTGTTCACCCCATAAGGGCGGAGCGGTTCTCCTTTTTTCGCAATTAAGATCTCGTAGATTTTCCCATCTTCTTCAAGGATTTCCTCTCCACTAAGTTCCCAGCCGTTTTCGATTAACCAGCTGCGAACATTCGCTGCACCTACATTAGGCTGAAGGATAAGCCTTTCTGCCTTGCCGAGTTTTCCTTTTCCGCTTTCCAATATACTTGATATCAACGTCCCACCCATGCCTGCAATCGTAATGCATGTCGCTTCATCAGGATTCAATACTTCAAGCCCGTCTCCTTTACGGACTTCTATCTTGTCCCCAAGCCCCGTCATTGCCACTTGCTTGCGTGCTGACTGATAGGGACCTTCTACAACCTCACCTGCTATAGCACTGTCACACAAGCCGTTAGTCACCGCATAGCACGGTAAGTAAGCATGGTCTGAACCTATATCTGCTAGAATGCTTCCTTTTGGTATATGTATGGCAACACGTTCTAATCTCATCGATAGTTTTTCATGATTCATATTTATCAACTCTCTTAATTCAAATAATGTCTTACTATAATAAGTTTCCCATTCGATTATACCAAGTTCAATCGAAAAATTACAGATAGGAGAAATGGGGCCCTTTCTATCAGTTGGCAAAAGAAATCTTCCACCTGGAATCTCCCTTTTCCGAAAAATGAAAAACTGACTCAAAAAGCTCGCTTTCCAACGATTTCTTGAGTCAGTTTCATGACTTATTTCAGTCCATGAATATATTCGGCCATGGCGTCAATATTCTGTTCTTCGACTAGACCTGGCGGCATTGCACCTCGTCCATTAGTGATCACTTCTTTAACCTCGTCCACCGACAGACGATCGCCAACTCCTTTTAGGGCAGGCCCTACACCGCCTTGATAGGCGTCACCATGACAAGAGATACAGTTTTGCTTATAAATGTCCTCAGGTGATGCTGAGGCATTTTCTGTTTCTTCTGTCTTTTCGCCGCCCTCTTTTTCCTTAGCAAGATCTTTGGCATCACCCAAACCTTTAAACGAAAGTAAAAACATAAGTCCAATACCAAAAACCATGATAATAATAAAAGGCATTACTGGATTGCGATTCATAGTATTCCCTCCCCTATGTAGAACCTAAACTTACCATAATTAATATTATATACAAACAACTATATATTATTTTACTTGAAAAGAGTTTCAAGTAAAAGCCCAAAAATAGAAGATATTATATAATTTCTTAAAATTGTCAAAAACTTATGTATATTTCCAAACATTTTACTTTTTCTTACATATGTTCATAGT
>NZ_JBHVQU010000127.1:0-10609 GCF_042886655.1 Peribacillus sp. NPDC058002
ACTGTAGGATAAGCTAAACCTACTTCTTTTGTAATCTCAGCAATCGCACAGGGCTGAATACAAGATTGTAAAAAAACTGAAACATGGGATAAAGTCGTTTGACTCATTCCTTTCGTTACAAAAACATCACCTTTTGTCTTTGTTGCTTCGAAAAGCCGCTTATGTAATTGAATTCGAGAGATGAGGTCCGGCGCTTTTATTGGTTTTAATGCAAAATCAGTTGCCCCCTTCTCTAAAAAAAGATCAGCAATCTCTTGGCGTTCATCTACCGTTAAAACGAGAATGGGAACTTCCCTATTGAGTCTACGAATTTCAGAAACGGTCGTTAGTCCATCCATTACAGGCATATGAAAATCTACGAGAACAATGTCAATCTCATTCTTTATAAATTGTTCTACACCTTCTTTTCCATTGCAGCAAGCTATTACTTTCCATTCTGCAAAATCACAAATTTCTTTCAACATATAGCGAACTGATTTGTCGTCATCAATAACTAAAATCTTCATCATTGTTCCCCCCTGCTAGATGCATCCAAATTGTGGTTCCCTGTCCAATTTTACTTTCAATAGAAACTGTTCCTTTATGCTCTTCCACCACTTGATGAACAAAAGATAATCCAATTCCTGATTGATATTTTGTACTGTATCCAGCCTTCCAAATCTTCTTCTGCTCCTCTTCATTCATTCCTTTTCCATTATCGGATACACCTAACAAAATCTGATCGCCATAATTTTTAGCTTTTATAGTCACCTTTCCTTCAGGACATCCTTCAATGGCGTCAAAAGCATTATTAATCAAATTTACTATCGCACGAGTCATCCGGATCTTATTAACCCAAATTTTAATAGTTTCTGGTTGATCGGGTAATTCTAGATTGACCTTTTTATCGGTACCACTTAATCGGCTTGACAAGGTATAATCAACCAGACTTTTTAAAGAACAACAACTCTTGTGTGATTTATATAAAATTTCAGATATCATTTCACTCATAGAACTAATAGACAATGAAATACTACCACAATATTCTTTGGTTCTTTCATGTTTATTATATAGACCAATTAAAGAAATGAGCCCCTCAATAGAGGCTAGTGGAGTTTTTAAATCATGAACCAGATTCAACACTTCTTTATCAGAACGAGCTTCTAGAGCCTCTAACTTAATAATGTGCAGTTCTTGAATAATCCTCCATCTAACGAGAAACCCCATCAGAATAAAAGCATTAATTAGAAATATAGAACATAACACGATTGCATATAACGAAAGAGCTTGATCGAATCCAATTTCAATTGCCCATTTCTTGACGTTAGTAGAGATGGCTCCATGACCGAACCCATACCTTGTAAGAAAAGGCACCTCATCTAACCACTGTACCCCAAAAAGAATTTGAACAAGAATAAGGGATTTCATAAATAACCCCAATCTTCCTTTTTCCAATAATTGCACTAAGATGATACATAAAAGTATGATAATGGCTGGAATACCAAAGTGATAATTAGATTTAATTGATAAATTTATAATTGCATAGGTAAGTGGGATGACAGCAAGAGGAATAGCTATTCTGAGCCAATTCCTCTGTAACTTTTCTCCTAATGCATTTCCCAACATAATAGCACCAATATAAAATGGAAGTGCGCGAATTGTATTAAGCATAACTATGGAAAAAGCCATTATTAAGAGAGTATTCCCATGGGGATTTTCCTCCATAATATTCATTAGTATACCTAGGCCTACATTTTGTGAGCTAAGCCAATGCGGCATAGAAATGCCTAAGAAAATTAAAGCCATCCCCCACACTGCTTTTCCAATAAGTGACTTACTCATATACTCCCCTTTCAATCTAAGTTAGTTCTTAAAATTATATTAATTTCATTAATATTAACAAAATTCTTTTAATGATTTAATATTAAAACAATATTAATATTTTAATGATTCCTTAACAAGAAATAGTTTTGGTCAAACATAATGTGAATTTGAAAAAATATAGGGTTCGTAACGGGTTTCTCCACCATTTGCCTGTCAGCTACCGAGCGTCTTTGCACTTACTCGGGTTGGACTCTCGACAACTAGCAAATAACGGCTTGCCGGGCACGAAGGAAGCAAAGAGACGGTTCTTGTGCTTCACCAGCAAGTGAATGAAGCAGTAGAACCGTCCCCGTGCATTCTATCCTTAATTTAATTTTCGTAGATAACCTTATCGTTCACAATTGTCTTAAGTACTTTGATTTCTTTAATTTTTATAGGGTCAACTGTTAACGGATTTTCTTCCAGAACAACAAAGTCCGCAAATTTTCCTCTTTCGATTGAGCCTTTTTCATTTTCCTCGAAGTTTTGCCATGCTGCATCACTTGTTACTGCGCGAAGTGCCTCTAATGGTGTAATTCTTTGCTCCGGACCAATCACTTTTCCGCTTCTTGAAATCCGGTTAACAGCGGACCATACTGCCTGCAGCGGGTCCATTGGAGTAATGTGAGAATCAAGATGAATGCTAAATTTAATACCACGATCAATGGAAGATTTAAGAGGGCTCATCATAGCTGCACGTTCAGGCCCCATGAATATATCCCTGTGCTGATCCCCCCAAAAGAAGGTATGGGAGACAAAATATGATGGTGTAACACCCAATTTCTTCATTTCATCCAATTGATCTAATCTAGCCATTTGAGCATGCTCAATACGATGACGGGCATCCTTACGCGGATACTCCTCCTGGGCAGTACGGAAGGCGTAAAGAATATCATCAATCGCTGCGTCTCCGTTACCATGAATCGCAATTTGGTATCCAGCCTTATGCAAATCCACTACTCGCTTCGTTAATTCCTCACGACTTGTCGCCGGATATCCCCGATAATTTGGATCATCTCCCGGAGGCACGTGGTACGGTTTACTTAAATAGCCGGTGTATCCTTGAATGGATCCATCATGAGACAGCTTCACAGGGCCAAGCTTCAGCATATCACTGCCGAAACCCGTTACAATACCGCCTAATTCACCAGGGGTTATAACGCCACCAAACCCCGCACCCATGGCTGTAACCCTTAACGGCAGCAAACCTTGCTTCTGATATCTTTGTAAATCAATAAGACCCTGTTTATTTGCCCCAGCTATAATCGAGGTCGTTACACCTTTTGAGATATAATCCTGGACAGCCTTTTTAAACGCTGCAAGATTTTCCTCTTCTGTAACAACAGGAATATGCTTGCTTACAAGTTCTTTAGCAGATTCCTCTAATACCCCAGTCGGTTCTCCTGTCTTAGGGTCTCTTACAATTACCCCACCAGGCGGATCGGGAGTATCTTTTGTAATTCCCGCCAATTTAAGCGCAACACTATTAGCTACTGCTAAATGTCCGGAAGTATGTCCGATATAGATTGGATGCTCCGTTGATACCTTATCCAGATTTTCACGTGTCGGGTGACGTCCTTCCGCTAAAAGTGTCTGATCGTACCCTCGCCCGAGTATCCATTCACCTTCGTGGGTTTCCATAGCTCGATCTTTCAAGGCAATGATCAGATCATCAACATTTTTAATAGGACCTACCGGAGGACTATTTAAATTAACTTGAACAGTCCCGTCCATTCCGGAGCTCGGAAAATGACTGTGGGCATCATAGAACCCCGGCAATAACACTTTATTCATTAAATCAACGACTTTCGTGTGCTGTCCCTTTAACTTACCAATTTCCTTATTTGAACCAACGGCAAAGATTTTTCCGTCCTTGACTGCTACGGCTTCGACAATGGTAGCACCTTTGTCCATGGTGATAACTTTCCCGTTAAAGTAAACAGTTTCAGGTGCAAGAGAATCAAGATGGTCTGGAAGTGTACCTGAAGAAAAGCCTACTAATGCAAGCACAAAAACTAGGGAAAAGATAAACAAACTTCTTTTACTTAAAAAATTCCTTTTCAAGAAAAAACCCCTTTTCTGATTTAAGATCCTATCCATAACACCTCTTGTTTTTGCCAAATACACCGATGATTTTCTAAGAAATATTTCATTTAAACAACTTGAAAGGGCCCCCCTCCTAAATGCTGTTGAAAAAGATTCATAAACGTCATGATGTCCGTACCAATTATAAATCTATTATACTAAATATTCTGAATTTTATATAGAGTTAATTAAAAATGGGCTATTTTATCTAAAACTCATTAGGATGGCCCAATTGTTGAACAAAGATCAAACAGTACTGTTGAACTAACCTGACTTTAGCTCCATAAGAAAAAGAGTATCAACGATATCCCTAAAATCTATGCGATATTATTAAGAAGAGGACAAAGAAAACGATCAAGTTATTGCTTATCAACTTCCCGAAAAAGCTTCAAAATTGGCGATTGATTCCGTTACTTTGGCCCAACAAGGTTAGATAACTTTCCTAGTTATGTTATGTATAGAAATTTCCAGATAGTTATTACCCTGAGATTGTATAACAAGAGGGCACTCCTTTTAAAAGGGGTGTTTTTTACATGCACATAAATAATACCCAAATAAAAAATAAAATCAGGTACCTGTTTATGGTGCTAAGCTTGTACGTTTTATATAATGGATTTTCTATACCAATTAGAGATTGCAAAGTACTTGTGAACTAGCATAGGTTACTACTCGCGGGTTTCTAGCGGGGTTCTAGCTGCCTTCCTTAATTTACTTAGATGGCTCCCATTTACCTATAAAAAACGCTATCATCGTTTGGCCTACTTGGTCTTGACTTCGCTACGAGACATATGTATCCCTGGTCTTGGGATTTTCTCTTTGTCTCTACCATAGCCCTGTCCTCCTTGGCTTGCTTGTAGTCTTGTTGTGCTGTCCGAGCGTGATAGGTTGCTACTCGCGATGATTTACTGCTTTCAGTACTACCGTAGGTTGGCCCTCATTCACCCTTTTATTACATACGAGTAAAGAATCGCTCCCTGAAATAAACTCTATAAAGAAATAACTCCTGTGATTAAAGCAATAAGAATCATGACTACACATGTTCCTACTGCCCACTTTAAAGTAAACTTTTGATGTTTACCAAAATCCACCTTTGCCATCCCTACCAATAAAAGGACTCATCGCATGAATCAGTTGCCCCAGCACAGAAGCTCGTGCAATTTCAACTGGATCCACTCCGTATGCCGCGGCGGTTTAAGCTATAATAGATAATACTCCAAAATAATAAGGATCATTTGCCATTACCACTCAAAAATTCCCTTGATTGATTTTTAAATTTCAGATGTACTTTATCTTTTGGACATAAAAACACCCCCTTTAGAGGATATTATCCAAAGGGGTAAAACGGTGCAACTTTATTATAAACATCGTGACTTTATTTCAAATCCACATCATTTTCCCTTTAATTCAGCTAAATAGTGCCTAACGGCACTTTCAACTAGTTCATAAACCGTCCTATCATGAATGATTGCTTGTATTTTTAGTTCCTTCATAAGTTCAACATCCATATCGAATGAAGAACGTTTTCTTATAACGTTGGTTCGTTCTATGGTTGGTGCTGATTGTTCGTTCGCTTGTTTGACCTGTTCTTTACCACGTTTTATGCCAACGTTAAAACGTTGGTTGGTATCGTTAATAGGTTCTTTATTTACATTAGTTGAAACGTTCGCCTTTTCCTTTCCTGCTGTTGCAAAGTCATAAATAAGCTGCTCTTGTACCGTTTCCTCGTCACCTTTACCAACGAAATACCAGCCTTTTTCGCCTGAATTACTATACTCATAACCAGCTTTATTCAATGCTTTTCTTAGTAATTTTTCTGAAAGATGAACATCAGCCCTTTTGGCAATATTCGCTGGTGTATCAGTTTTAATTAACTCCAGGATTTTACCTATTTTCATTTAGTACGCTCACGGGAAAACCAATACTTTGTTTTGATATTTCGATAAGTCCCAATGTCTTTGATCAGCTCGGAAATAAGATCATAACCGCAATATGTGTGCCTCAGCGTGCTAAATTCATCCAATGTGACATAATCATCACTCTTTAATTCAACGTGGCACTCTCCACAACAAATCCCCATATCCAACACCTCCAAAAAGTATATTGATATATTCGTCGAAACTTGGTGGCCATCCTTCTTTTGTACAAAAAACAGGTATATTGACGGTCCTTTAATTAAAAAATCACGAAACGATCACTTTATTATTTCCCCCATTGTTACATTTACTTCATTACACCTGAAAATAGAATATTTCTCTGACTCTAATAAGGTTTTTAACATGTTGGTTATAAAAAAGAATGAATTAAAAATAGAATAGCAAAAGCAACACCAGACCGCAAATGCCACTTCCGGTCCCTCCTCTGATATCGAAATATTCCCGATATAGGAACTGGAAGCAGGACTAGCAAGGAAAGCAATCCACTTATATTATTTAAATCAAATTTGAAGCCGTGCATAAAAACAGCTACCGTATGCAAAATAATAAAAGCGATGGCGATAATCGCTGCTGGAGTATGCCATCTTCGGGCAAAGCGCAGCAAAGTAGACAACCATTTTTTTACCTTGCCTTGACCTTTAAGCATACGAAGCCTAATAACTCGAAGAAATACATAATAAGCAAGTACAAAAAATAAGGCAATTCTTGCATTGGAGCCAAAACCTTTAAATGTATGTTCAAACTGCCTGCTGTGAAGAGTGGTTAATGAAAGTTGTAATAGTCCCTTAATTCCCCAAAGCATTATCGAAGCAGCGATAATAATCGCCACGATTACCCATATACGTTCCTTTTTAGGAATCCACCCTTGTTTTTGGACCTTGACTTCCCGTGTATTCATTGATCTGTCCTCCTATAAATAAGATTAGTATATACACTACATTTCTGCATTTTTAAATTAAAATAACCTTTAGATTCTTAACTTGGTCATTATCACCGAAACCCCATCTACTACTTAAGTGCCCGATAGATTAAATAAAATACTTCACCTCGTTTAAATTAATTCTGTAAGAACCTTACATTATGTCTCAACACTACGTTGTTCAAATAAACTAATATAGAAATTATAGCTATAACTAAAAAGCAATTACTATCCTATATTTCCGTAGGTACATGGAATAACTTTTCTTCGGACGTAAAATGATATTAGATTATTATTTATGTCCTTTCATGCCCTTTATAAACCAATCACATATTATTAGTGTATTTATCTGATTGAAGAGAGGATTAACTACATAAAAAGACAAATTTCAATGAATTTGCCCCTAAAATATGTATCTTTTTCAACGTGTATCATAAAAAAAGGATGGAACCAATGCGATCCCATCCTAAAAAACTTTATTGATTGTGTTTCTTTTCCTCTTGTTGTTTATGCTTCTCTTCCTTTTGTTTGTGTTTCTTTTCCTCTTGTTGTTTATGCTTCTCCTTTTGTTTGTGTTTCTTTTCCTCTTGTTGTTTATGCTTCTCTTCCTTTTGTTTGTATTTATTTTCCTCTTGTTGTTTATGCCTCTCTTCCCTTTGCTTATGTTTTTTATCCTCTTTATTGCCATCAATATCAAATGGTTTATCTTTATTATTTTTTGTAACTGGTGGAGCTTCTTCAGCATTTGCACCCTTAATGAACAGTTCATTATTCACCTGGTATACATCACTAGGCTGTTGGAAGCTACTTCGGTCTGTTCCAAACGCTTCCAGCATGACCTTAAACATTTGGTGCGAGATTTTAGTTGTATTTCCATCCATATAATTACCTGAACCATTTTTAGTATATCCAGTCCAAACCGCCATAGTGTATTGCGGTGTATAACCAGCGAACCAACTATCATTTACCGAACCGGATGGATATCCATATTGTGCTCTGGTTTTACTGTCAAAATTAGTTGTGCCAGTTTTTCCAGCCACATCTAGTCCAAGGACATTTGCTGTTTTTCCTGTACCAGATTTTACGACTGTCCGTAACATATCCGTCACCAAATAAGCTGTGTAATCATGCATAGCACGTTTTGGCTTTGGAGTAAAATTAACAACTCTGCTATCAGGATAGACAACTTTACGAACAAAATGTGGTGTATTGTATTCACCGTTATTTCCAAAAGCACTATATGCCCCTGCCAACTCTAATGGATTAACCGTATTACTTCCAATCGCATATGATTCGTACACCTTATTATTATTAAAAGTAATACCCAGATTTTCTGCAAAGTTTTGTGCTTTATCCATCCCTACTTCTTGCAGGGTAAGGAGTGCTGGAATATTGTATGACCATTGAAGTGCTGTTCTAATCGACAACATTCCGTGATATTGATGGTCCCAGTTAGAAATGGATTGACCATTTGAGTAGGTTATCTCATGATCATTAATTTGGTGTGCTGTAGACCATTTTGAATTTTCAATAGCCGGACCATAATCAAAGACTGGCTTGAAAGTAGAACCTGGTTGACGTTTAATATCAACCGCAAAGTTGTTGCCTCGGAAGGAAGCTTTATATTGGTTTCGACCGCTCCCAATAGCTCGAACTTCTCCTGTTTTTGTATCTAAAAATACGAAGGCTCCTTGAAAATTGTCATTTGGATAAGAAATAATCGCATCGGTGTTCATTATTTTGTCCGCAAAGGTCTGAGCTTTTGGATCTAGCGTCGTATAAATAGATAATCCATCCGAACTGATATCTACATTTTCCAGCTTTCTTTCAACTTCTTTTACAACAGCGTCCAAAAATGCCTCGTACGGCATTCCTGGTTGTTTTTTCGTTTTTGGAACAAGTCCTGCTGTAACTGGAACCTTCTTTGCATCATCCAATTGCTGTTTCGTAATATACCCTTGTTTATACATAGCTTCTAAAACAATATTACGACGATTTGTTGCAGCTTTCACATGTTCGGGTTCAGTGGGATCGTAATAACTTGGACTCTGCGGGAGCCCAGCCAGCATAGCGGCCTCCGGAAGCGTTAATTTATTTAGATGATCGGCATCAATTCCGTAGTAATTTTTGGCGGCAGCTGCTACACCATATGCCCCGTCTCCAAGGTAGATCTTATTTAAATACATCATTAAGATTTGATGTTTGGAATACTTTTGCTCAAGCTGATAGGCCAAGCTCCATTCCTGTACCTTTCGCTTTATTGTTTTCTGAGGTGACAAAAAGGAGTTTTTAATGACCTGCTGTGTAATCGTACTTCCGCCTTGAGATCCGAAATCCCCTTTTAGGTTCTTGAAGATTGCTCTCGAAGTTCCTTTTATATCAATGCCATTGTGTTCATAAAAATGTGCATCCTCCGTGGCAATGAAAGCATGTTCCAACATTTTTGGAACTTGAGAATACTTAATTTTTGTCCGCTTTTCTTTACCATATTCGTAAATGAAATTCCCGTTTTTATCGTATAATTTGGTAGAAAGGGGATCGACTAATTTTGAAGCTTCTATTTTGGGTGCATCCTTAATCATTGCTGCAACCGTAACTGCCCCTATTCCAATTGAAACAACACCTAATAATAAACACCAAAGTAAAACTTTTTTCAAGAAAGACCTTCTTTTAGGTGAGTTTTTACCTTTTTTTTGATCTTGTTTTGTTTTTTCCACTTGTTTTCGTTCCTGACGAGAACGATACATTTCTGACATTAATCTTCTCTCCCATATTCAAGTTACTCAACAAAATTGAAGAAAACTATGCAAATAACCTTTTATTTACTCACTAGTCATTTATGATCAGTATGGTATTTAAAACAATGCATTTCATTCAAAACCTGTATATAACGTATTAAGGAAGAATTTATCCTATACTCTCCTTGGTCGGTTTTCGCAATAAAGTAATTACTTCGTACTATCTTATCTAATACATCTTTTAGAACGTCTTCCTTCTTTACATCTGGCCCTTTTATTATTTTTTCTCGTTTAATATCATCATCCAAGGTATAACAAACAATAAATTTCTTCAAATTAGATCCCCCTTTCGAGAACAACTTCTGATTGTCTTAAGTAGGGAAACACGTCTACTCGAATAGTCTTAAAATTTATAAACTAAATAAGAATGCAATTATCGACCAGCTTTGTCTTTCAAAGACGTTATACATGAAGCAAATACCCATGTTATAAATGCTGGATAGCAATCCTACTATTTTTGAAAAATACCTTTGTGTACCATCTATAAATATTTCATGAATACCATAGATACAGCCTAAAAAGATATATATCAAAGCGTGTATAGAAAATTTCATTTTTTTAAGTCTATTTATATTAATTCGAATTGAACCTTAGTATTAAGGGGGCAAAATATTTAATCCTCGATTCCCCCCTCTATATAAAGACCAAATCTGCACCTTAGCCAATAAAAAAAGCCACCAATTATGGCAGCTGGATCTTCGACTTTTGTTCCCCTTTAAGCACATTATCTTTTTCTATATTTTATGTTCGTTTTACGTAATAACCTGGATAACTTACCTATATATAAGCCATCCAAGAGACACCCTAAGGATCTTGGTGTTTGTCTGAATCTATCCTTGAAGCTTTTCAGGGATGGATTTTTATTTTTTATTTTTCTTAGCTGAATAATATGTCTCAAGAGCGACTTAAAAGAGAGCTGGGTTTTCACCCCGTCTTAATTGCACTAACCTGCCCCGATAGTTGCATAAGAAAAGCCGCCTTTAAGACGGCTCTGACCTTCAGCTAACGCACCCGTTAGTTCATTAAAATAT
>NZ_JBHVQU010000128.1:0-10603 GCF_042886655.1 Peribacillus sp. NPDC058002
GGAAATCAACACACCGCTTTACTTGGTAAATAGCAACAAAGTATGCGAAAACAGCTTTTCAAAATAAATAAAGAGGCCACTGATTAGGTGAGTGGCCTCCATCTTTAACTCTTGCGCCCGTTAGTTCTATAAATTCAACAAACATTATACATTTCTCCGCGATACGCTTCCCACTCCCTCCCAATCTGGGCAAGGTGTTCTCGAACATGCTCAACACGGAATTCCAGCAATTGCTTAAATGTTTACCGCTCTGCATCGTCATCCCCCCATCCGCCCACTTTGTTCATTTGTCAGATGGTCCAGAATGGGCTGTATACTGGAACGCAGCAATTGGAACAGGAGCAAATACTGTTCAAGGTCCATCGGATCATCCCCCAAGCCATTCGCCCCTCCATCTTGGTCAAACGAAAGCAGAAGTGGCTCGTGCTCTGCCATGACTTTTTTCAGCCGATGTGTAGACAAGACCTCAGCACCCGTCACTTGGATGGGAATTTGATGGATGCTCCACTTGTCCGGTGCGGGCTTGAACGAAGCTCCTCCTCCGCTAATCATTCGATTGCTTTCCGGATCATTGCGTATCCACGACCATACTCTTCAATCAACGCTTCCATTTTTGTCCCACCTTTTCTTATTCAACTTATCTGTCCCAATAGTTCTATAAGATTTATCATGTTTATAACCGGTTAAACATTTCTGATTGGATGTTGTCAGGCGCGGATTCCTACTATTGCTGTACTAATTCTAAAATGTTTTCTATATTTTTAGCTGTAGTAACAAAGGAAAAGTTTTAAAACCAAAAACCTTCTTATAAGTACTATCGTCTATATATTTAGGGAAGGAAGTGTGAACTGTTTTGGAGGAGTTTGTGTTGAAATGGCATCAAATGAAAGATGACGAATTCTTACTGGATGAAATTATGTCCCTTTATGGCCAGGATATTCTGCAATTAGTCTATTCCTATGTAAAAGATCCAGTTGTGGCAGAGGATCTGACACAGGAAATTTTTATCAAATGCTATAAGTCGCTTTCCACGTATAACCAGCAATCAAATATTAGGACGTGGCTTTGGAGGATTGCAATTAACCATTGTAAGGATTATAGGAAAAGCTGGTATTTCCGAAAAGTTTCGACTGCGGAAGAGGAGCATGAATGGACTTCTACCGATGATGTGGAAGAAAAGGTCATTCAGCATGATGAAGACAGGCAGCTAGCAGTTGCCGTTATGGAGCTGCCTATCCAGTATCGCGAGCTTATTTACCTTCATTATTTTCAGGAAATGAAGCTCAAGGAGATTTCTGAAATTACTGGGGTCAAACTTGGAACGGTGAAGACCAGGATGCGCCAGGCGAAAAGACGGTTAAAAACCTATTGGGAGGAATCCACCGATGGAAGATAAATTATCACGCTTGAAATCGGCTATGGAAAAGCATACATTTCTTGATTTGAAATTCACGGAAAAACATAGAAACTCCATCCATACTGCCATCGAAAAGCAGGATGTAAGTAAGGAAGACATTTTGATTGGTATTTTCAGATCTTTGGATAAGGAAAAAAGTGGTTATCAAATTAATGAATCTCTTTACCAGAAAGGCATCCGGAAATTTGAAAATAACGAAGGCTCCTTGTATGCTGCGTTGCATGAGCTTGAAAAGGAAGGCTGGCTCCAGTCTTTTTGGGAAACGGAAGAAAGGAAGCTCTATTCCTTGGATGAACGTGCGAAAAAGTGGCTTAAGAAAAAGGAATCCAAAAGCGGTTCCGCTTCTGCTAGTTGGCGGACAGCGTTTGAAGGAGGAAGAGCCGATTGAGAAGCAATCATTTTTTAAATGAAGTTTCGTCGTATATCCGATCAAAAGAAGCAAAAAAATATATAGAAGCTGAATTAAAAGCCCATCTGCATCAAGCTAAAACTGAACTGGTCAAAAAAGGATATACAGAGGCTGAAGCAGAGGAACTCGCTGTCCGGAATATGGGAAGCCCCTCTGACATTGGGCAGAAGATGGACAAGCTGCACAGGCCGAAGATTGATTGGAAGCTAATGAGCATGTTTCTGTTCATGTCAGCTACGGGCCTGTTTTTGTTTTGGTTCTTGTTTAAGGATGGTAATTCATTTTCAGTGCTGAAGCAGGTATATTCTGTCATAGGAAGTGTAATTTTGGCCTGTGTCCTTCTTTTTTTCGATTATCGGAAATTTCAGAGATGGGGCTGGTTTTTCTTTACGATAGGATGTCTGATTCTTTTTCAGTTCCAATTTTCCAATGTATTTGTGAACGGCAGTCCCCGAATTAATATTACGGGTTTATTGTCGGTCGATTCTATTGTGGTTCTGCCACTTTTTCTGCTTGCCTGGGCCGGAATGCTTCAATCAAGAAAGATGAATGTTTATTTGGCTGCCATTTTATACGTTTGTTCTGCCTTCCTGTTTCTGAATACAGTCAACTTACAGGCGTCAATGCTTTATTCATTGATGGTTGCTGTTATGGTCTGGAAGAGCGGCCTAAATAAAAGGAAAATCCTTGTCACTGCAGCGGTCCTGCTTACTGCATGTGTTTCACTTCTGCTTATATCCTTGAAAGATATAAGGGCCTATCAATTAGAAAGACTTTTTGCGTTCGTTACCCCTGAAAAATTCAGTGAGACATCGGGGTATATGTATTTGGAACTGGAAAAGCTAATTGAGGATGCCGGATGGTTTGGCCATTTTAATTCCCTCGGGGAGTTTTATTATTCAAATGAAATGATGACGGATTTCATCTTTGTAACGATTACCTATACGCTTGGCTGGGCCGGGTCCTTGCTCATTGGTCTGCTGTTTTTATGGATGATCTGGCGAATTTCCCGTATATTCCAAACTGTGAAAGACCCATTTGGGAAAATGCTCGTTTCCGGCAGTTTTGCCATATTCACTGCACAGGTAACTGTCAGCATCGGAATGTCTTTCGGCTTATTACCAATAACAAGCGTATCCCTGCCATTTATGAGTTATGGTGCTTTATCAGCTATGATTAACGCCTGCTTGTTTGGTCTGGTTTTAAGTGTATATCACAAAAAAGATATTATACTGATGAAGAAAATATGAGGTACTGTAGCTCATATTCTCTTTTCTGAAGAAATTTGGAATGGGCAAACCAGAACCCCCACAGCGTAAATAAAAAGAATCATTTTGAAAATAGATTGATTGAAATGGATTATTTTCTTGCGATACAGTATACAGTTTTTATAAAATAGTTTGATTATTTTTAGTAATCGTTAAAAAACTAACGCATAGCTTAAGCATTACATTGTATAAAATGTTTATAGATTGAAGAAAAATCAACTTACCGGAAGTTCAAGCATTAGCAAAAAGGTAATTCTGCTGAATTACCTTTTTTAAGTTTCGTTGTTCACTTTCCGGTAGTCGAGCTAATAAACCCTTTATAACCTCTTCACTAGATATTTACGTTGTTCCATGGATTATATCCCCCATTCCCCCTCGATCATGAAGTGCGAATAATAAGAGAACTATTAAATTAAAAGAAATGAATAAAACGGAATTAGAACATACCATAAAGGCTGTTGGTCAATATTGAATGGGAAAATCGTGCTTAATGGTGAATAATTTGGTACACCTAGCACACAATCACAATTAACGGCAAAAAAAGAGTGCCGGCTGCCATGCGTTTGGCATTCACGAAATAAGGTTCGCGAATATTCCAATATGACTTTTCTTTGTTATCATGAACTGTGACAAGGTGTTTTTTGTTTGGAAGGAATTTGTAACTTTTAAGAATAATTATGAAGATGATCAGATAATAAATTTTTACACATAAGGAGATAAAACTATGGCAAAAAACAAATTACTAAGAATGGACAATGTCGGCATCGTTGTAGAATCCCTGGATGACGCAATCTCTTTCTTCGAGGAGATTGGCTTGACCCTCGAAGGGCGAGCCACTGTCGAAGGTGAATGGGCTGGCCGCGTAACCGGACTGGGTTCTCAGTGCGTAGAGATTGCTGTGATGGTTACCCCAGATGGCCACAGCCGACTTGAACTTTCGCGATTTCTCACCCCACCTACTATAGCAGATCACCGGACTGCTCCTGTAAACGCCCTCGGTTATCTACGCGTCATGTTCACCGTTGAAGACATTGACGAAATGGTATCCAGACTCACTAAGTATGGTGCTCAGCTCGTTGGCGAAGTGGTTCAGTACGAAGACTCGTATCGGCTCTGCTACATTCGTGGAACCGAAGGACTTCTAATCGGTTTGGCGGAACAAATCGGTAACAAATAGGTAAGTGACGTTTTATAAAAAGCCTTTACTGAAATAAAAATTGAAACAGAAAAGCAGTGTGAAAGTAACTCGAAGAAGTCGGGTATGTCATATAACACAGCATTCACGCTGCAGGACTCCCCGAGCCACTGGTAGCCAGGAGAAGAAGCAGGGAAGAGATTCAGGCGACACCCCTGCGAGCCTAAGAACTTCGTTCCAAGGCTCGCAGGGTTCGTGATTGAGAAAACGTTATATGCCAATCCGTCTCGATTTGAAGAAAATTCTTATTCAATAAAAGGGCGCGATTGCGGAAAAAGTAGTACAGAGTGATACATATTATACATGACTAATATGTATCACTCTGTATTTTTTTATGACATTTTACGATTTAGGTCTTGATAAATACAAGACGGTACGATTTTATTTTATAACTACAGAGATTTTCTAAAACAAAAAGATTGATGGCTTAATAGTCGAGTAGTCTGTATTCACGGAACATAATTTCTACCGTTACTTAATCATTTTTTCTATCTTATCAGTGTCAGAATCAAGAATACCATAAACAACTCCTGGCATATTATAAAGATAACTTTCATTATCAAAAGTATATGAAAGGATAGGTGAAACAGTCATAAAATCAAATTCCTTTTTACCTTGATAAAAGGTATTAATTTTATGGAGATAAAGAAAGAATCAATAAAGATAAGGAGATTTTAAAAAATAACCATAGGACCAACAGCAGCAAGGCTTTAATCACATTAACTCATTCCATAAGTAAACAATCCAAGTCCAAGTATTTTAATAAATAAATGCGAGTCCAAAGTCAAACTGACACCGATCAATGTAATTATTAGGCTAAAAGAATAATATTTTTTGCTTACCGTGTGGAATTCCCTTTACTCCCATAAGAAAGGAGCTGCTAGTCAGCTCCTGAAGAAAAGTACCCTTTAGCTAAATATCGGTTATTTATACAAGATATCATCTCTTAATGAAGCACTTTAGTTAAAGCTGTATCTATGTCAGCTTCATTCACTCCAAAGTGAGCAAGTGCATCGTTTAGATGTTTTACAATGGTATCAAAATGGGCTGGTTGCAGATTCAATCCTTGGTTAGCATTTGCCATGGATTGTTCAGAGTATTGTTTTGGACCAACCTAATGCAAAACTAATAAATTTCGTCTGATGACGGCGTTGTTTTTCCATATCCGTCTTTTCAAAAAAATGATTAACTGTATCATCCTTAAGAACCAACTCGGAGTAAAAGTAGTCCACAACTTTTGCTATCGCTTCTTCTCCGCCGACTTTTTCGTAAAGTGTCTGTTCCATATTTTCACTCCTATTTTGTAGTTAATAGCAGTATTTTCTGTAGATAGACTCGTTTTTGTTCCTTATCTTTCAATTAAATCCACTTAAAAGATAAACTGCTCCGGGACCTTTCGATCTTATGCAACTATCCTTTCCCTTTAGCTCCATAATGTGCTGCCAAAGCAACCTCCGATAATGAAGCAAAGAACCCGTAGTTCATTAGCCCTTTGGTATCCTGCTGTTTGAGAACAAACTCGAAAAATAAGGATAGGTCATCATCCATTAGAGGTTATTGAATTCCACAAAAAAATAAGTATGGACTAACACTATAATCGCTACTCTCTCCTCTTCTACGCAAAGAATCATAACTTGAACGGTAAATATTAATTTTAAGATAAAAAAGTCACCAGCTTGGTCAATAAATAAGTATAAGAATGTAATAGATTGGATAAACTAATAAAAAAGGAGTGGGAGATTATGGAGACAAAAATTAAAGAAGGCACAAAAGAAATGTGGAGCGAAATTAATGAATGTATAACTAGGAAAATTAATGAAAAACATGATTTATCCTTTCAAAAGAAGAGTAATGATAATTATATGAATCTATATATTCAAACAGCAGTATTACACACCCTATTTGAACTATCAGATGAGTTCAGGAAAATCGAACGAAAATATAACCGATTGTGATGCTTCTGGAAAGGCCATGCACTAAAAAAACCAACTTAATGGTGGATTAGGATTAAACTCTTCAAGGGAGCCTTTTTAATCCTAATCCACGTTTTTTCTTTCATCATTACCGCTGCCGACATTTGACTAACACCTTTACTGTACCACCTGCTTCCCTTCCCTATAAAGCCCTCTTTTCATTCAAACTGGAATCCATTTTTCTTACCTTACGTTAAAACAAAAGCAAAGATCATCCGACAATCAAGACAGTATACTAAAGCTTAAAACATGGCCCCCCACCTTTTCCTATTACAACCGGTGGGGTTTCTAGTTGTGGTTTCTACATCTACGTAAACCGGGAGGCCCCTCTTTTGCAACCACGCCGGATAAATTGGCTTCAATGTGTAAAGTAGTTTTTAATGGCAGATTTCCAAGGGAGTTGTTTTTTTGTTGTTTTATAAATACCTAAAATCTTGTATATTTAATATAACTTACTGATTATTGAATCAAATGATCCGTTACAACAGAATAGTTTTATAACTAACTAAAATCATTGAAACTAATATTTTTGAAAGAGAGCTGAAAGCTGATGTTGTGGTCACCGCTATTCGAAAATGATGTACCTGCAGTTATTCTTCCTTAACGGTAGAAAATTGCATCTCCGTTAGGGACTGGAAATGTTTAGTTAAAACGGAGGGTACAAAATGAAAAACACTATATTAGGTTCTTTATATTTATCACTCGCTGCTAGCATTTGGGGCGGGATGTATGTTGTGGTAAAAGTTGTGGTAGACGTTGTTCCACCACTTGAATTAGTATTATTACGATATGTGATTGCTATTTTAGCATTGCTGACAATTGGTTTTATAACAAAACAATCTTGGCGGATTGAAAGACGAGACTGGCTTTTGGTTTTCATTATAGGACTTGTTGGAAACACAATTTCTATCGTAACCCAGGAAGTCGGTACGCTTCTATCCACTGCACAAATGGGAGCCATCATTACTTCGACAACACCTGCTTTTATGGTGATATTTGCACGTATCGTTTTAAAAGAAAAGATCACTTTAAAAAAATCAATTTCTGTTATTTTAGCGACGATCGGTGTCTGCATCATTGTCGGAAATGCCCATATCGGCTCATCTCACCAACTTGGGGGCGTATCGCTGCTGATTGCTGCATTAACCTGGGCACTTATGTCAGTTCTAATTAAACGGATTCCTGGGCAATATTCACAAATTGTTATAACGACCTATGCAGTGCTTGTGGCAATTGTCTGTTTAACACCCATTACGATTAGTCGATTAGATGAGCTTGACTTTCAAGCAATCATGCATCCATCCATATGGGGCGGCCTTTTATACTTGGGCGTTATTTCCACAGCATGTGCCTTTTTATTGTGGAATCGCGGACTGCAAATGCTTACCGCATCAAGTGGCGGATTATTTTTCTTTTTACAACCTATAGTGGGTACTTTTTTAGGTTGGTTAATACTAGGTGAACAAATCGGCTTGTCTTTTTGGATCGGTACAATATTAATTTTTATAGGTGTGTTATTAGTCATTCGGGAAGAATAACCCACATTAAAAAGTTTATTAAAGTTATATATTTTAAAAAGTACTCTATAGAGCAGTCACTTTAAAAAGGTCTGCCTATAGGGTACTTTTTGTATTTTTACCTGTTTGTTTTTCTTGCGCAATCCAATTTTTATTTCTTAACACAAAAAGAAGTTTTTTTATTTACTTCAACCTATTGCATGGAAAAATACCTTTTATACATTCATTACGTAATTATCATCATGATTTCATGTACATTTCGAAAGCATTTTTGTTATCATTAATTCATAATCATGGAAAAGAATTCTAAAACCAAGGAGGAATGTTCTTGAAAAATCCATATACGGAATTGACGTTCGGGATGATGAGAACGGGGATTTTAGGTTTCGGCGGCGGGCCATCTGTCATCCCGCTCATCCGCCACGAAGCAGTTTCCCGTTATCACTGGCTCGACGATGATGAATTCGGGGACACTTTGGCGATTGCCAATACACTCCCAGGACCTATTGCCACTAAGATGGCAGCATATCTTGGTTATAAATTAAAAGGCTGGCCAGGAGCCTTCGTCAGCGTGGCCGCTCACGTTTTACCTTCATGCATTGCGATGGTTTTCTTGATTGCATTCATTAATGTTTTAAGTAATTCGGCCATGATCAGTAATATGATCGCTGCTGTCATGCCGGTTGTTGCTGTCATGCTTGGTCAAATGGCTTATGAGTTTGGCGAAAAGGCGGTGAAAGGGTTAGGAAAGGTGCTCGGAATCACCTTTTTTGCGATTTCCTTTTTGCTTCTGCAAGTCATTTCCCTGCATCCTGGTATCGTCATTATGATTTTCCTTCTATATGGGGCGTTCCATTTTAAATTAAAGGAAAGATTGAATAATAAAAAGGTGAATAGGAAGGAGGAATCCGGTTAATGGGTCTTATTATCCCAATAGGTGTTGCTGTTTTTCTAGCGTTTTTCATTGCCAATATTCTTGGTTATGGCGGTGGTCCAGCCTCGATTCCGCTTATGTATGATCAAATCGTCACCCGTTATGGCTGGCTTGATAATGCCGAATTCTCACAAATGCTTGCGTTAGGAAATTCACTTCCAGGACCTATCGCCACGAAAATAGCCGCATATGTCGGATATGATGTATATGGCTGGCCAGGATTTCTAGCCGCATTGGCAGGCACGATCATCCCTTCAGCCGTAGCTTTGATATATTTATTAAAAATCCTGCGAAAATACAAGCATTCGCCTATCGTAAAAGGCATGTCCCTGCTTGTACAGCCCGTGATTGCAATCATGATGTTATTGCTCACCTGGAATATGGCCGAGGATGCCGTCGGTTCCATCGGCTACATCCATTCAATCGTCATCGCTGGATTGGCCTTTTTGGCCCTAGGTAAATTCAAGATCCACCCCGCCTTCGTAATCATTCTTGCTTTTGCGTACGGCGGCTTTATCATCCCGCACACCTAATAATAAAAAATCCACCTATATAGGGGGATTTTTTCATTTAAAGTTTCATGCCCATCCGGCTTTTATAACGTTTAATGAGAATTTGGCAATCAACGCTGACAACACCGACGACGGCATACAGCTTCTCATTGAGAAATCGTTCCATCTCCTGGTTATCAGTAAAGATTCCGTGCATATGGAGTTTACTCGGACCGGTCATATGATATAAACTCGTTACTGCCGGTTCACTTTCTAATTGCTGTGCGACCGATTCCAGATATTTAGGCTCAACCTCAACGTTAAAGAATGCCGAAACATGGATGCCGACCTTGGCTGGATTTATGACCGCAGTGAACCTCTCGATCACACCGTTTTCAACAAGATGATTGATTCTCATCTGAACCGCAACCCTGGAGAGCTCCACTTTCTTCGCTAAGTCGGTATACGAAATCCGCGCATCTTCATGTAAAACCGATATGATTTTCTTATCGATCTCATCAACTTTCAAGCTAGGAATCTTAAAGTCCTCTGCCATCCTGCGTAACCCCTTTTCAATTTCTTTATTCCATTATCGCAGAGAACACCCTCGGATCACAACGATCTTCCTTTTCACTTTTTAACCTCCATTAAAACGTCGGAAATTAACCGATAGCCAAAAAATAAGGCCTGCCCATTTTCAATAATCACCCTCCAATTTGCACATGATCGTCCATCATATATGTAGTTTTTAAAAACTTAGGATACATCATTTCGTCCAGCTGTATGGCTAAAAACGAAGCAATCAAACAGATGAAAAATCCGATGGGAATCAGAGCGGGACAAATTGATGACACTGGCGACACACCCTTAGGAGACAGTATGGGAAACCATCCTCCTCCGTAATTAGTGGGAGCAAATGAGTTCCTGCCAGACTGCAACTCCCCCTCCTCATTCGAAAAATTGAAAGGCGGGGGTTTTACAGACCTATTAATGCAGGATGAAAGTTTATGAATAGACCCAATGGACACTTCCTCAATCCTTTGTTTGAAAAGTCTTTGCGATGTTTTTATATTCCTCATCATTGAGAATGCCCATTTTTTTGAATAATGCGGAATAAGCGATTATTTTTTTCTGCGTACGGTTTGTACAATTCATATGGTTCAACTCCTTTTTTACATAGTATTCACTTACGATAAAATGTTTCCTTAATGCAAAATATTTTGAATGGACTAAATAAAAAGAACTGCCCATTTTCCTGAAAACCCCATATAGTTATAGGTGATTAAAATATGACCAGCATATTTAAAGTTCAAGTGATGAATAATCATCTTTTTTTAAGCTCTTTTCGTAAAGATGTTGTTTTTAAAACGAAACTATATAAGGTTGATTGGAGCGGAAG
>NZ_JBHVQU010000129.1:0-10561 GCF_042886655.1 Peribacillus sp. NPDC058002
TACATAAGAGTGATCCAGGAAAAACAAGTGCCTTTTTATTTTTGGCACCTTTCTTCGGAGTCGTATCAGGGTGGGCACTATTAGGTGAACCGATATACACTTCACTCCTAATTGGCGGACTGTTTATTATCATTGGCATCTATCTTGTAAATAGCAATTTCCAAAAGGAAAATAAATTCGTTAAAAGAGCTTTATAGTAATCGTATGGATTGTCTATGCTGCTAAGGACAGAAAATCCCTCGTGAAAAAGGCAAGAGCTCTTTTCTTTTTCACGAGGGATGATTAAATTATACATCTATACAAAAAACTTCCTTAAATCCTTCATTCCCTTTAGCTGTTACTTTAACTGCGCGAATAGATGGAACACGGACTATCCAGCCTAAATCAAAAAAATGTGTAAGGAGCCCTTTTCCTAAAGCACCGCCAAGATGATGGTGACGTTCACTCAAGTCTAAACATGAGTGGGAAAAAGAACGGCGTTTTTTTCTTAAATCAAGTAAATCTATGCCGAACTCAGAAAAAAAACGATCTCCTTTGGGTGTGACTGTAAACTCTCTCTCTTCTTTTTTCAAATATCCGGCTTTCAACATAGATTAAGTTAATTGAACTCCTAGTTTTCCTGCCAAATGATCATAGCAAGTCCTGGCTTCCTTAAGCAATTTGACTTGGCTTGATTGTTTCAGCGACAGAACTTCAGGAGGTGGGGAAATGGCCAGAAATGATTCTAAAATGCGCGCAATATCTTCATTTGCTAGCTGATAGTAACGATGTCTTCCGTGCTTTTCAACTTTAACAAGATTTCCTTCCACTAATTTAGAAAGGTGAAAGCTGGCGGTTTGTGGTGTTATTACAGCCATCAATGCTAATTCACCTGCCGTATGAAAACGCCCGTCCAGTAAACTTGCAAGAATTGTTGCACGTGACTTTTCCCCAAGAAGGGAGGCTATCTCCACCATATTTGGATGTATACTCAAAATAGTTATCAACCTTTCTACCTATGTTTTAGTTTGAATAAACTGAAAGCAAAGTAAATAGCATTAAAAATAAGTAAACTTATTTTCTATTATACAGTACCGCTGCCCTGGTGATATTCTGTATGTTCACGATTCCCGCTTTAAATATTTTTGAAAACGGCCGATAAAATGACCATATCGCCAGCCCAGGGAGAAATTATAGATTTTAAAAGAATTGACCTTGAAGCCTTAAAATCCGTGCGCACCCCCGTTTGAATTTCACTTCAACGAAAAGCTTGGACGGGTAATTATATAGATTCATTTGTTTCATGAATACTGGAAGGTTTTTTATTGATGTTAAAGGGGCATCCGTTAAATTGGATGCTTTTTTTATTGGGGGGAGATTATGAAATCAGGAGAGGTTATTAAGAAGACTGTAAAGAAGAAAGACAGTCTATCCTTTGGATAAGCGGTTTTTAATGAAGTATATTCTTTGTGAACTAGGCATACATTTTTACATGTTCACTAACAGGAAACGTTCCTTAATAGTCTTGGAATAATTACCGGTGAATAGTCCCTTTTGTCGAATTTTAGTAGTCAAATAGGAGGGAATGGAGAGTATGAAAATATCAGACATTGGATTTAAAGGCCAAGTATTTGGATTTATAAAGTTCACACCTTTTGTGGAAAGTTTCTTATCCGGAGATTTATATATGAATAATTTCAAAAAGTATATTGATATGGAAAGTGCTTCAGGAGAAAAAGGTGTAGGGGACAAATTTGAAGCAGCACATGTTTTTACGGAATTAACAATGAATTTCTTTACTCAAGATGCCCATGAATTAATCATGTCGGGGCGAACTAAAGAATTGAATTTTAGAAAAAATATAAATGAAAAAAGACCAATATACTGTATGTTTGCAATTGTCGGCGAAATGTTAAAAGTGGTTAAGGAGGATGAAAAGTATTACTATACCAAATTTGATTTACCTAAAGAACAAATCGATAAAATGATCAGGGAGTTCGGAGATAGCTTGATTTTTGTTACCCCATCGCAATTTATTGACAGAATTACTAGAACACTCAATGAAAAAGGATATGCTTACAGAGGGGGATTGGTAAAATATGATGATTATAACATCAATTCCTCAGCTAGGATGAGCTCTTATAAAAATCAAGGGACTGATATTTATTTTTGGAAAGATAAATATTTTGAAAATCAATATGAATATCGCATAGTCCTCACAGATCAAGAAGTTGACGAAGCTTTAATCGTGAACGTAGGTGATATCTCAGACATTAGTACTATATTTAATGCAAACGAATTTTTCAGTGATAAATTTGAAATAAGATTACGAAAGAAAGGAAATCTAAGCATCCATTAAATTGGGTGCTTTTTATTTGGCAGGAGAGATAAAGAAAATATATAACCTTTTAATTAGAAGTGTTAAATTAAACGGAAATTCCAGGATTATCGCATATACAAAGGGGTTAATACTTCATTTATATTCACTAGTATTGGTCTTGTCTGTTTGGTTTATATCAGTTTCAGAGGGGTTTTTGTCGAATGTTGGACTCTATAGAATGGCGCTCTCTTAAAAGATCCATAAATGGTTTAAAGTCAAAACGCGGAAAACATACGTTATGCAAATTTCGACAACGTAAATGCAATGGTGATTAGTGGTTATTTGTCAGTTAAGATTTTTATGCAATAAAAAGTCGATCACTTTATAAGAATGTACTGCGGCTATTTGATCTGCCCTTATAGGGGAGTGACTTTTGAAGGTGCTTCCGTGTTTGGCTCAACAGCAACCTATTCTTTAAAGGGAATTCCTTTTTTTGTAGGGAGAGTAATGATTTAATGCCGACTTTATTTCTTTTTTTAAACAGCAAATAACTGGATATATGATGTAAATTATTGTAATCTACAAAAGTATGTTTTTCCTAATCGTAAAGGGGGACCATAATTGAGTTCAACAAATAGTAAACAGACAACGATTGTTGCCCTTTTGCTTGCGGGTACATTTATAGCGATCTTGAACCAAACATTAATGATTACCGCGATTCCTCCTGTGATGGAAGAAATGAATATAACGGCAAATAGTGCACAATGGCTAACAACCGTTTTTATGCTGGTTAATGGGATCATGATTCCTGTGAGCGCGTTTTTACTGGAGCGCTTTACCACCAGACAGCTCTTCCTTTCAGCCATGGGGATTTTTGCTACCGGTACATTGGTTGCGGGGCTAGCTCCTAATTTTGGAATGCTGCTGCTTGGAAGGATGATTCAGTCGGGCGGAGCCGGAATTATGCTCCCGTTAATGCAAACAGTCTTCCTTATGATTTTCCCTGTTCATAAACGGGGTGCAGCCATGGGACTGGTCGGACTGGTCATTTCCTTCGCGCCGGCTATTGGGCCCGCTTTGTCGGGCTGGGTTACAGAGACCTACTCATGGAGGGTATTATTCTTTATCATTCTTCCAATTGCCATTATTGATATCATAGTTGCGTTCTTCGCTTTAAAAAATGTAACAGAAGTTACACGGCCAAAAGTGGATGTGCTTTCGATTGTTTTATCTTCCGTAGGTTTCGGTGGATTATTGTATGGATTTACAGCTGCAGGTAATTATGGCTGGACAGACGAGAGTACCATCATATCGCTAGGCATTGGAACAATTTCACTTGTTTGGTTTATCAAAAGGCAATTGCAGTTGAAGCATCCAATGCTGGAGTTCCGTGTGTTCACGTTTTCATTATTCCCGATTGCTATTATTATAGGAGCCGTTACCTTTATGGGTCTGATAGGTGCCGAAACGCTCATCCCGCTATTTATGCAAAACATGCGAGGATTTACTGCGTTTGAAGCTGGATTGGCGATACTCCCGGGAGCACTTATTACCGGGTTAATGTCCCCGTTCATCGGACGTATTTTTGACCGGATTGGGGCCAGGTGGTTGGTTATTGGCGGGTTACTCCTCATAACCGCTTCATCCTTTACTTTTATGGATGTTGGTCCTTCGACAAGTTTTACATTTATAATGGTCATGTACAGTATTCGGATGTTCGGATTAGCCATGGTTATGATGCCCGTTTCAACGGCCGCCTTAAACCAGCTGCCTAAACGGTTAATCGCCCATGGTGCAGCAATGGATAATACGATGAAAATGATTGCCGCTTCTGTAGGTACTGCAATACTTGTTACTGTGATGACATCAGCTACAGAAAATGCTCAGCAGCGTCCCGAGATAGTCCATCCTGATATGTATGGCGCGCAAATCTCATTTATTGTCATCGCTGTACTTTCGTTAATTAGCCTCCTCATTTCTTTTAAAATAAAGGATCAAAAATCAGCGGGAAAAGAACGTGGAGAGAAGAATTAAATATTTGAATTCGAGTTTTTAGGCTTGAAAAGAATCACAATATAGATTCATCTTTTTAAACTAAAAATCTTTTTTTGCCGCCAGAGTAGAAACGATTGCAAGTATCAATGGACTTAAGGATGTTATTGTTTTGAAGAAGTGGGGTTCTGGTGAAATTGGACTACTTACTATTATTACCACAATGATTACGGTAAACTTGGAAAGACATTTAAAACAGGTGAAGTCAAAACAAAGGCTGCTATCGCTCAAATACTGAATAACATTAAGAGAAATAAAGCCAGTTATCTTTCGAACAAACAACAAAGCAGTGCATTCCAATTTTCGGGATACACTGCTTTGTTGTTTTCATTTAGGTTTCCAAAAAGGATTAAATCTTGGTTATAACATTTTATTTCAGGATAGAATTGTTTCTTATTTAGACACAATTGAAATTATGTTCAAAAATGAATAATGCGTTTTCATTTATCAGAAAATTACATATAATCTAAACATGAAATTAATTTTAGTGAGTGAACATAATTTCTCGGAAGGGAGGATGACATGTACTCAAATGAAGAAATGATTGTAGTAGCTAAGATGTATTATGAAATGAACCTTACACAAAAGGAAATAGCAGAAAAACTCAGCTATTCAAGACCAACGATTAGCAGGATTATTGATGCAGCGTTTAAATCCGGCATTATTGATGTCAAAATAAATTACACACTTAATTCTGTGCAAGAACTAGCAAATAAAATTAAAGAAAAGTATAAGTTGAAAAAAGTGTTCGTTTTACCGGTTTATGTAGATGAAGTGCCACTCATTCAAAATGATATAGGCAAAGCGGTTGCAGGATATTTATATGAAATTTGTGAGAGTCACTCGATTTTAGGTGTTTCTTGGGGGACATCCATGAGTTACGTTATTCCTCATTTAAAGGAAAAAAAATTACCCTTTATGAAAATCGTTCAATTAAATGGTGGAATAGCTAAGAGTAACTTTTCCACAGGATCAGGGGCTTTGCTAGAAAAATTTTCGGAAGCGTTTTCAGCCGACCATTACCTCTTACCCGTTCCATCCATTGTGGATACTTCGGATATAGCAGATTCAATTATGAAAGATTCTAGTATTGAACAAGTATTAAATCTCGGTAAAAAAAGTAATATTGCCGTATTTGGAATTGGGAATGTGTCATTTGAATCGGTTCTCTATAAAGGCGGGTATTTTAAAGGGAATTCGTACGAAACATTAATGAATCAAAAAGCAGTAGGTGATATTTGTTCAAGATATTTCTCCTTGGATGGGGAAATTGTCGATAAAGACTTGAACAAACGAACCATTGGGCTAGAGTTAGATGAATTACGAAATAAAGAGTTTTCCATCGCCTTAGCTGCAGGCAAGGCAAAAGCCCGGAGTGTAAAGGGTGCTTTAAATGGAGGGTATGTAAACGTTCTCTTTATTGATGAAGAATTAGCGAAAGAAATTGTGTAATTTAAATGGGGGGAACATCATGAAAGCAGTTAAATTGTACGAGCCAGGTAATTTACAGGTAGAGGAAGTAGAGTTACCTTCAATCTCAGAAACAGAAGTATTGATTAAGGTGAAGGCGATTGGAATTTGTGGATCTGATATACCTAGAGCTCTAACAAAAGGTGCTTATTATAAAGGATTAACATTAGGACATGAATTTTCAGGACAAATAGTAGAATGTGGGTCAAAAGCTATGGAATGGTCCGTCGGGGATCGTGTAACAATTGCTCCATTAGAACCTTGTATGAAGTGCGTTTATTGTAACCAAGGAAAATTTGGTTTATGCGATACATACAACTATTACGGTTCAAGAACAGATGGTGCAATGGCGAACTTCATAAAAGTAGGGAAAGCAAATATCCTGAAACTTGAAGATACCATTTCGTATGATGCAGGAGCGATGGTTGATCCAGCTGCCAATGCTGTTCATGGTCTTTGGAGAGGAAACTTAAAAAAAGGTGATACTGCTGTCGTTATGGGACTTGGAGCAATCGGTATGTTTGCGGTTCAATTCGCACGTGAAATGGGCGCGAAAGAAGT
Source organism: Peribacillus sp. NPDC058002 (assembly GCF_042886655.1). Taxonomy (NCBI): domain Bacteria; kingdom Bacillati; phylum Bacillota; class Bacilli; order Caryophanales; family Bacillaceae; genus Peribacillus; species Peribacillus sp. NPDC058002. Next base: position 6,383 of record NZ_JBHVQU010000129.1, read on the forward strand.
AATTGCAGTGGACATTTTCGAAGAAAAACTTGAAATTGCCAAAAAGCTAGGAGCAGATCGTGTCGTCAATTCGAAAAGGGAAAATATAGCAGAGGTCTTAGGGGACACTCATGTGGACTTTGTTATTGATACATCAGGCTCAGCCATTGCACAAGATCAAGCGGTCTTGATTACTGGGAAAATGGGACGTGTTGTATTTCTTGGAATCTCTAATCAGCCATTAACCCTCTCTGCTAAAACAGTTGATCGTCTATTACGATATGAAATTGGTATTCACGGCTCTTGGAATTCTTTTTCCGATCCCTTCCCTGGTAAGGAATGGTCATATGTGATTGAGAGTATGGCACAAGGGAAGATCAAAACAGAAGAAATTGTGTCCCATCGTTTTGATTTAGACGAAACACCAGCTGTGTTTAAAAAAATAAAAAACAAAGAAATCGTTTTTAATAAAATTTTGCTTTACCCCGGAGAATAATTATGAAGAACGATATTGTACTAGGTATTGATTTTGGAACACAGTCCTTAAAAGTTGGTGTCTACACGGTAGAAGGAAAGCATGTTTATACGGCAAGCGCCTCTTATCCAACATACCACAGAAAAAATGGGTATTCCGAACAAAATGCGAACGATTGGTGGGGAGCGCTGCAGAAGGCCATGCAATACGTTACTCGAGCGGTCGATTCAAAAATGATAAAAGGGATATCCCTTTGTGCTACCTCTTCAACCGTTGTCTTAACAGACGAAAGCTTGAATCCGCTAACCCCAGCACAATGCTGGATGGATCAGCGGGCTACAGCTGAAGAAGAGGAGATTAATAGTAATCAGCATTTTCAAGTGGAAAATCATCTGCTATTCTCTGGCAAGAAAACATCAGTTGAGTGGATGACTACAAAATCCTTATGGTTGAAAAAGCATTATGACTTAACAGGTAAAAGAATCGTCGAACAAATTGATTGGATCAATTATCAATTAACAGGAGAGCTTGTGGCATCGAAATGTAATGCCAGCTGTAAATGGAATTATGTTGATCGATTAGAGGGATTTTCTGAATCCTTCTTCAAGGAAATAGGTCTTGAAGGCATTACTGAACACTGGCCTTCAACCGTTCTGAGAGTCGGTGATCAAGTGGGAAACATAACATCAAGTGCAGCGGAGTATTTAGGCTTGGTTACAGGAGTACCGGTTTTTCAAGGAGGTATCGATGCTCATATCGGTATGATTGGCTCAGGGGCTCTTGAACCTGGTCAGCTCAGTATGATTACGGGTACAAGTTTTGTTCACTTAATGCACCACGATAAACCGGTTTTTAATGAGTCACTTTGGGGTCCTTATGATTCACCGCTTCTTGAGGAACACTGGCTTCTTGAAGGTGGTCAATTATCATGCGGCTCTATCATTTCATGGTTTCTACAAGAGTTTTATGGACACCGGACGGACAAAAAAGAAATATACAAAGAACTTGAAATGGAAATCAATAAGATTGATCCAGGTTGTGAAGGGTTGCTCGTTATAGATAGTTGGAAAGGGAATCGAACGCCATATAAGACACCATATGCTACTGGTGCCTTTGTTGGCCTTACACTATCACATAACAAATATCACATTTATAGAGCCATTCTTGAAGCGATTGCGTTTGGTACAAAAAATGTAATCCGAACCATGAATCATTCTTCGATCCCAGTTGAAAGAATCATTGCAGGGGGTGGTGGAACACACAATGCTTGCTGGATGCAAATCATAAGTGATGTCATTGGACTTCCTATCTCGATTCCTAAAGATATTGAGACCGGTTCAAAAGGAGCGGCCATTATCGCTTCATACGGTCTAGGATTCCATTCCACCTTGAAGGATGCGTCGATATCTATGGTAGAGATGGAAAAAACCTATTACCCAAATATGGAGAAAACAAAAAAATACGATATGTTATTTGAAAACTATTTACATTTAAATCAGGTATTATTTCCTATTATGAAACAATTGAAAAATGGAGGGGGTGACCAGAGTGAGCAACATACTCGAAATGAAGCAAGTGTCTAAATCTTTTCCAGGTGTGAAAGCGGTACAAAATGTAAACTTCACTCTAAAAAAAGGAGAAGTACATTGTCTAATTGGGGCAAATGGAGCTGGAAAATCTACTTTAATGAAAATCTTATCAGGTGTCTATACAAAAGATGAAGGCGAGATAAGGTTAGAAGGAAAGCCGGTAACGATTCAAACACCTGTTGATAGTATGTCTCTTGGAATCTCAACTATTTATCAGGAGCTCTCCCTAGTAGAAGAATTGAGTTTAGCGGAAAATATTTTCCTTGGAAACTATCTAAAGCCAAATGGAGGCTTTGTAAAATGGAGAAAGATCAATGAAGAGGCAAAAAGACTATTTTCTATACTAGGATTATCTGTATCACCTACCATGCAAACATCTAAAGCCAGTATGGGTTTAAAACAAATGACGGAAATCGCAAAAGCCATAGCAACAGAATGCAAAATAATAATCATGGATGAACCCTCAACCGCTTTGTCCAATGATGAAGTGTTAAAACTATATGATGTTATAAAACTATTAAAAAAACAAGGGTATACGATTGTTTATATTTCTCATAAACTCGAAGAATTATACGCTGTGGGAGACAGGGTAACCGTTCTTAGAAATGGAAAATGGGTTATCACAGATGAGATGAAGAACCTCGCACAGCCTGATTTAATCCGCCACATTACCGGACGTTCTATTGAAAAAAAGGATAAGGTCCATACAGAAATAAATAGGGAAGAATTCTTAAAAGTGAAAGGGTTTACAAATCATAAAATACAAGACGTCTCTTTTTCAGTAAGTAAAGGAGAAATCGTTGGATTATACGGACTGGTGGGTTCTGGAAGGACAGAATTACTAAGAGCGATATACGGAGCAGATCCGATACAAGCAGGGGAACTGAAGATGGATGGGATGAAAAAGAGCATATCCTCTCCAAAAAAAGCAGTGGATGCTGGCATGGGACTTGTGCCGGAAAATAGAAAAACTGAAGGAGCTAACCTGGACTTATCCATTTTAGAAAATGCATTTCTGCCTTCCCTTCACACCTTTTCTAAGCGAAGTTTTGTAAAACAACAGCAAATGAAAATGGTTATGCAAGAAATGATTAAGAAATTAAATATTAAAACAAGCGGTAGTGATGTGCCCATGAGGAACCTAAGCGGGGGCAATCAGCAAAAAGTCATAATTTCCAGGTGGCTCATTAAGAAATCCAAACTTCTACTATTCGATGAACCTACGCAAGGAATCGATGTAGGAGCAAAAGACGAAATTTATAGCATTATGAAGGAACTTTCAAATCAAGGGACTAGCATAATAATGGCAACATCAGAAATTGAAGAACTACTCACCGTTTGTGACAGGGTACTAATAATGTTTGAAGGTAAGTTGATCAAGGAATTTTCGCATCCTTCCAATTATAAAAGCGAAATTATGAATATCGCCGTATCTGGTTAATACAAAAGGAGGCGTACTATGAATGCAAATATGGAAGTAACTCAAGCAAAGCAAACAAAATCCCCTTCAATTAAGAATACTTTAAAGAAGTATAATCTTTTCTTTATCTTTTTAGGCTTCATCCTGATTGGCAGCATACTATCTAATCAATTTCTTTCTGTACAAAATTTACTTAACCTTCTTCAACAGTCTTCTTTTGTAGGAATCGTTAGTATTGGAATGACGTTTGTCATATTAGTTGCTGGTATTGATTTATCTGTTGGAGCAGTGTTAGCGCTAGCAGGCATGTTAGTATCGATTTTGCTCGGTACAGGAATGAATCCTATACTAGCCATAGTCATTACACTTATAGCGGGAGCCTTTTTGGGCTTCGTAAATGGATTTGTTTCCACTAAATTTAAAGTTCCTGCCTTCATCGCAACTCTTGCCATGATGGTAAGTGCAAGAGGACTTGCCTTACTATCAACAAATGGAGAGCCAATATACGATCTCCCGGAAGGTTTTATTGCATTGGGCGGAAATGTTTTTGGAAAGATTCCATTCACCGCGGTAGTTTGGATTGCATTAACGATTGTAGCCCTGGTGATTTTAAAATACACAACATTCGGAAGAAAAATATATGCAGTAGGCGGAAATGAAGAATCATCTAGACTCTCGGGTATTCCAGTTGAGAAGTATGTTACATGGTGTTTCGT